>CAKSSZ010000069.1 GCA_934489915.1 uncultured Clostridia bacterium
CCCACGGGAGATATTCTCCGGTTTCTTTATCCCGCATCCAGCTCATAGGCTGATATTGCTCCGGCGTCCAGATATCCTGCTCAATCTCGGTACGGTTGTCAATAATGACGTTGGGTTGGTACTTTCTTGCGGTTGCAATCAACTCTTCCGCTTCCCACTGATCCTTTCCCTTTCCACCGCCGAACTGCATCCAGGGCTTACTTTCATTTTGCTTGGGGGTGGAATAGGAAAAGTCAAACCAAAGGACGTCTATTTTACCGTAATTGGTGACCAATTCTTCCACCTGATTGCGCATATACTGAGCGTATTTCTTCATATCGCGCCCCTGATCCAACTGCTCCGCATCCGGGTCGTTCCGTCTGGGATGGCGCGAGTCAATCGGAAAATCCGGATGATGCCAGTCAATCAATGAATAATAAAAACCGACCTTCAAACCTTCTGCACGGAATGCGTCTGCATATTCCTTCACCAAATCACGGCCAAATTCCGTATTGGTAATTTTATAATCGGTGTACTTTGAGTCAAACAAACAAAATCCTTCATGATGTTTTGTGGTCAGTACCGCATATTTCATGCCGGCTTCCTTGGCTGCCTTTGCCCACTGACGTGCGTCAAACAAATCCGGATTAAAATGCTCAAAATATTTTTGGTATTTCTCCTCCGGTACAAATGCCTGTGTTTTATACCATTCATGAATGGCAGGCATAGCATACAGCCCGAAATGAATAAACATTCCAAAACGATCATGCATGAACCAAGAGGTATCCCCCGGGGTCTTTTTGACTTTGTAGCTTGACATAATAAATCCTCCTTGAAATTAACAAAAGTACTTGACTTTTTCTTTATCATATCATATAATGAAAGCGATGTACATGGAGATTTCATCAAAAAATATGGAGATATGAACATGAAGATATGGAAAAACAACATGACTTATAAAAATATGAATCGTTTAAATATGGAGATTTGCGATATTGCATATGCTTATTTAGATGCATCCTGGCATTCCGAAAACCTTCGCTCTGCTTTTACCCGCATCTATATGATAACCTCTGGCGAGGCTTCGGTCACGGTCGGTCAGAAGACGATTTTCATGGTACCGGGGACAATTTATGTGATTCCGGCAAATACTTTATTTTCTTATGATTGTGCCAACCGGGCGGAAAAGCTTTTTGCTCATGTGATGCTTCAGCTGCCCGGTCATTTTGACGTCATGAGCCAATTACAGGGGTGCATCATATTGCCCGATCGGGAAGATGAGATTGCCGCAGCGATTGATTGCTACCGTTCTTCAACGGTCAATGATATCCTGCAATTGAGGCAATATTTCAGCCGGCTGTTGCTGGAGTGCTTGTCCCAACAGAAGGTAACGACCCCTTTTACTTCGTATTCCCCCTTGTTGCAGGATGCACTGCAATACATTGAAGAACATTTATCCATTCGGCTGACGGTAGAAGAAATTGCAGGTGCGCTTTATATTTCCACAGGAAAGCTCCAGCAGCTGTTCCGCCGGGAAATGAATCTTTCGGTTGGGAGTTATGTAGATGACCTGGTGGTGCTTTTAGCGGAGCGGGAGGTACGCAGCGGAAAAGCATCGATGTTAGAAATCAGTGAAAAATTTGGGTTTTGCGACCAATTTTATTTTTCACGGGTATTTGCAAAAAAATATGGGGCTGCACCGCTCCGATACCGTAAAATTCATCAGGCGGTCACCCCCATATAATATTCTTTCTTTAACGCAGTTGTTTAGCTTCCATGTAATACCGTTTTTCGTTTGCTTCCCCCATGGAAAAGGTTTTGCGGGGCAACGCCCCGTCGGCGATTACCGTTTCAAACAATTCTGATTTTCCCGGTTTGGGCAGTAAAAACCCAAGGTTACCCGTCTCGCTTGCCAGTCTGCGCAGCTCGTCTTCGCCGTGAATATAGTCAACGGTTACCCCCTCTTTATCCAAAAAAGATTGCAGCAGACCGACTGCCAGAGGCGTATCCTCACAGAACAATGTGACTTCTTTTCCTTGGTACAAACAAACAATCTTTTCGCCGCCCGGATTGGTTGATACCTGCGGGTGGCTCAGCAGCCGATCCAGCAACACTTCCGGATCCACCCGAAACGCTACTCTGTGAATAGGTTCAAATTCCTGTGCCGGATCATGAATATTTTCTACCTCTACCAGGCAAAAACGAGCCGGATGTGTTTCCTGCTCTTCCGGCGAAAGCCCTTGCTTTACCTGTTCCCAGCATACTTTTGCTGCGGCTAAAGAATGATTGCCATCCCCGACCGCCAGTGCTAATCCATCCTTAGCATGTCGCTCCAGCTCGGATAACCGCTGTAAAAATCCTTCTGCTTCCTGTTCAGAAACAATTTTTCCTGTTAAGTGTCCCCCGTTTCCCATTAATTCCGTATCATACAACACTTCACCGGGGCGAACAGATTCCAGCACCTTTTTTTCCGGATCGTCCATTAACAGAATCACATGAGGTAATTCCAGCGGCGCATCCTTACGAATGTTTACCCTGGGCGGAATCCGTTCCAGAACTGTTCCTTCCGTAGCACGAATCTTACTTTTGGAGCCTTTTCGATAATCGTACTCCTCCAAATCCACTGCGCCCACCATTCCGCGGCGCACCCGGCCGTCCGGCAAGGTACGCTCCACATAAATCAGACTGTGAGGCAGCTTGCGGAAAATTCCTTCCCGTAAATATTGCTGCATGGCATGGTTGATCGAGGCGATCCGCTTGTCCCCCTGGCTTAAATACGCCTCCGGATAAATCATAGAAAGGGTGCTGGGGCTATCCCCTATCAATTGTTCTGCCTTGTTCCAATAATCCGGACGGGAAGTAAACTGATCACAGGCGACAACGCACCATTTTTTCAATATAATCGATTCGTTTGGCAATAAAATATCCGCCGCTTGGAATAAACTCATGGCTTTTCTCCTCTGGTTTATTTGTTCAGCCGTTCCTGCAAAGCCGCTCTTTGTTCCTCGTACCCCGGCTTGCCCAGCAATGCAAACATATTCTTTTTGTAGGCTTCTACCCCCGGTTGATTAAAGGGATTTACACCCAGCAAATAACCGCTGATGCCGCAAGCTTTTTCAAAGAAATAGAACAGATATCCTAAATAATACGGGGTCATCTCCGGTACGTCAATGATCAGATTGGGAACATTGCCGTCTGTGTGGGCTAAAATGGTGCCTAAGCATGCCTGGGAATTGACGAAATCCACGCTCTTGCCGGCAAGAAAATTCAATCCGTCCCCGTCGTCTGCTTCACACTCAATTGCCACATCCATTTTTGGCTTTCCGAACCGTACCACAGTTTCAAATAAATTTCTCATACCGTCCTGAATATACTGACCCATAGAATGCAGATCGGTAGAAAAGTCTACAGCCGCAGGGAAAATACCCTTGCCGTCTTTGCCCTCACTCTCGCCGTAGAGCTGCTTCCACCACTCGCCTACATAATGGTAGCAGGGTTCATAATTTACCATAATTTCAGTGGTTTTGCCCTTCCGGTACAAAATATTCCGAATGGCGGCGTACTGATGGCAAGCATGCATTTCATCCCCGGCAAATGCCTCGCATGCATCCTGAGCGCCCTTCATAAGCTCACAAATGTCAACCCCGCTTACTGCAATGGGCAGCAAGCCGACCGCTGTTAATACGGAAAATCTCCCCCCTACGTCATCCGGTACTACAAAGGTTTCATACCCTTGCTCGTCCGCCTGAGTTTTTAAAACGCCCTTTGCCCGGTCGGTGGTAGCATAAATTCTCTGATTTGCCTTTTCCAACCCGTATTTTTGAATCAACAGCTTTTTAAATACGCGAAATGCCAGCGCCGGTTCTGTCGTTGTTCCGGATTTTGAAATCACATTGATGGAAAAATCACGATCCCCCACAATATCAATCAGTTCCTGCAAATAAGTGGAGCTGATGGAATTGCCGGCAAAATAGATATCCGGTGTATCCTTCTTCTTTTGATTATAAAAAGGAGACTGTAAAAATTCAATGGCCGCTCTGGCACCCAGATAGGAACCGCCGATGCCGATGACAATCAGTACCTCAGATTCCTTCTTAATTTTTTCAGCCGCTTTTAAAATACGGTCAAATTCCTCATGATCGTAATCAAAGGGCAGCCGCACCCAGCCCAAAAAATCGTTCCCTGCGCCGGTTTTTTCCAGCAAGGTGTGGTTGGCAAGCACCACCGCTTCTTTCATGCAATCCATTTCCTGCGCCGCAACGGAGGCATTGGACCAATCAAATGTAATTTCTTTCATCCTGATTACCGCCTTTCTCTTTTCTTCATCCTATTAATTTTATTTTTTTCAATGTATTTAAAACCAAATAAAGGACAGGCGCCTGAATACAACAGGCAAGCAATTTCCATACGGCCCGCATGACAAACCACGGCCAGCCTGAATTGCCGTATAACAACACCAGCCATATGCTGGTCAGCCCGATTTCCACAACAATCGTGTCGATGAGCTTTGCTGCCAGCGCCTTGGGTAACGTCACCTCTTTTTGATAAAAAAAGAGGGAAAAAATGATGCCGCTTACCACCGGATTGAGAGCAAACCAAAAGCAGTAAGGACCATCCACATATAAAAAATAGCTGATCAGATCTGTTACCACCCCTGCAATTGCATTGACCCAGGGGCCAAACAGGGCTGCAATCATGCCGGATGCCAAATAGCCGAAGGATACCTGAAAATCCGCCGTGATCCGAATGGTTGCATACGCTGAAAGCACCACGCCAAGCGCTGTCAGCATTGCCGTCTGCGCTAAAGCCTTCGGGCGTTTTAACGCAGAAAAAGAATTGCAAAACAAAGGACGCATCAAAAAACCTCCTCTCAAATTTACCGTTACAGCAATGGAGGAGATCCTCATGCTTTGTAACAGCGGGATGCGGTATTTGTATCGCAAATCAAATTTGATTTTTCGTTCAGCGGCAACTCCCCGTCCGTCTGACACTCTCCATAACGCACAAATACCTACTCTGTTTTACCTTTCTATTATACAACAATGCCCCTTGCTTGGCAAGAGGCATTTTACACAAAAATATCCACATTTCTATCCATTTATCCAGCGTTGCAAAACCATACCGTACATTTGCAGAACTCCGGCTTTATCCAGTGCGTCACGGCTGACTGCCGAAACCGTTCCCAGGCACTGACCGTCCAGATAAAAGGACAGCTCTCCCAGCTTTTCTCCTTGCTGTATCGGGGCGGCAATACGGTCTGGCAAGGTCATCTCCTTTGTCATTTTCCCCTTTTGTTCTTTGGTGACCACTGCTGAAAAATCAGATTCCGCCACAACGGCAACCGATTTAGAAGTCCCCTTTTCCGCAGGTATCTCAGCCAACTCTTCTCCCTGTGTCACTCCTTGTTCCAGACTGTAAGAGGCAAACCCCATATTCAACAGGGCAGATGCGTCTGCAAACCGCTGCTTGGAGGTAGGCGCTCCCAAAATAATGGCGATCAGTTCCATATCATCACGCATGGCAGAGGCAGCAACGCAAAATTTAGCTTCCTCGGTCGAGCCGGTTTTAATCCCGGTTGCGCCGTCATAAAAACGGATTAGCTTATTGGTATTTGCCAAGGTAAACGTACCGTCCCGCAAGCTATCCATCCATATGGTTAAATAAGGGCGGATGGTTTCATGCTGCAGCAATGTTCTGGAAAGCACTGCAAGATCATATGCACTGGAATAATGGTTCTCCGCCGGAAGTCCGTTGCAATTGGAAAAATGAGTGTCGGAAAGTCCCAGCTCCTCCCCACGGCGATTCATCATAGCCACAAAATGATCCTCACTGCCGCCCAGATACTCCGCCAGCGCTACTGCAGCGTCGTTTCCGGAGGCAACGGCAATGGATTTGAATAAATCGCTTACGCTGATTTGTTCGTTTACACTCAAAAACACTCTGGAGCCGGTCATGGAAGACGCATACTCACTCACGCTGACCAAATCGTCCAATGAAATTTTACCGTCATCAACCGCTTCTACCCCAAGCAGCAGGGTCATCATTTTTGTTACGCTTGCCATGGGCAGCCGTTCCCGGCTGTTCTGTTCATACAGGATCTGACCTGTGCTTCGCTCCATGAGCAAGGCTGCATTGGCAGAAAGATTCATTTCATCCGCCCACACCGGCACTGCAGACGCCATTGAGAAAATCAGGCAAAGAGTCATTATTTTTTTCATGATTCACTCCTCCGTTCACCCTATGTGTATGCTGTAAACGCTCATGTATTCCTTCAAAATAAAAACCGACACCGGAGATCCATATGTCGGTTTTTGATTTTTATTCTTCTGCCGGATCCTGTTCCGGAAACGGTGTTGGAGAAGGCGTTGGAGAAGGCGTTGGGGAAAGCGTTGGGGAAGGCGTTGGGGATGGCGTTGGGGACGGACTTTCATCCTCCTCTGGTATATCATGAATGCTTTTGCTGCCGCCTCCTCCTGCAGCTATGTCCTGCGCATGGTCCGGTGCAACAACGGCTTCATTATGATCCAAGGCTGCAGCATCGGAAAAACCTGTTTCCTCCGGCATCTCCTGGTGCATACTTACACTTGCCTCTGAATCATTTTTGCCACGTATCGCATTTTCCTGATAAAGCTCGGCATTCGCCGTGGTCTCCGGTTGGTTCTCTGCCTGCGGAACGGCCGGAGCGGGTTGGCTTACCGGTTCGGATACGGCAACGCTATTGCCGGTATCGGGTAGGGTTGCTTGTGCATTCGGTGTAGAATTGTTCGCCCTTGTTTCCGGTGGAATAGCGTCCGACACGGAGTGCTCAGGCACATTGGCACTGTGTTCTGTGGCTGAATTCACCTGACGGTTTACAATAGGTTGCCGGGGTGTTGTTTCCGGCTGCGGACCAAATAAACGCCAGTCGGAAATTGTAAAGAGAGATACTCCGATGATCGCTGCCGCAGCTGCAACGCTGATCCAATAGGGCTTTCGGTTGGGGCGCTTTTTTGCAGCGCTTTGTTTCAGCTGTTCCAACAGCTCCCGGTTGACAGGGATGGAATCGTTTGCTTTACGGTAATGTTCCTTCCACATGGTCTTCCCCTCCTTTCAAGATACTGCGCAGCATATTTCGTCCGCGGAACAATTGGGATTTCACAGCGGATGCTGACCGACCTAAAATTTTTCCGATTTCCTCAATGGAAAGATCTTCATAATAAAACAGATGAATCACACTGCGGTATTTCAGGGGGAGCTCCAATACCGCATAGTATACCTCTCCTGTTTCCTTTTCTTCAAATACCAGTTCATCGGACAGGGGGGTGGTTCGTTTGAACCAGCTGTTTGAAAAAGCACTTTTGCTGCAATTGAGGGTAACCCGAATAAGCCAGGCCTTTCTATGCTCCTCGCTTTCCAGTTTTGCGCTGTGCTTCAGGTATCGTAAAAACACCTCTTGGGTTACGTCATCCGCCATTGTTTTATTCTTTGTCTGCGCCAGCGCCAATTTATAAACCATATTAAAATATCTTTCAATCACTGCTTGATCGGTTGCAGTGCGTGCTTCCTGATTCAAGCAAATCCCCCCAATTGTGTTTATTTTTGGGATAAATAGCGGTATAACAGCATGATTGTTTCACCGCGCGTCATCGCTTGGCCGGGGGAAAAGGTTCCATCTCCGTTACCGTTTAAAATGCCCATTCCGCTTAAAATAGCAATTGCGCCTATTTCTTCGTTAACATCTGTGAAAGGAGAACGATATATGGAGGAC
>CAKSSZ010000070.1 GCA_934489915.1 uncultured Clostridia bacterium
AACCAAAATGCGCTGAAAAATCTGATCAATGCCCAAGACGTCATGTGCGTAGAGGGGAACGGCGCTTTGTATACTGACCAGGAGGAGGCGGGTGTTTCCAAGGCGGATTTGATGGTTGCTTGCACTTCTATGGATGAGTTAAATATGTTGTGCTGCCTGCTGGCAAAGAAGCTGGGTGCCAAAAAAACCATTGCACGGGTACGGGATCCTCAATATTTTAAACAGCTGAACTTTATGAAGGATGAGCTGGGGCTGAGCATGGGCGTGAATCCGGAGCTGGCGGCTGCTGCTGAAATTGCCCGGATTATTATTTTCCCGGCGGCGACAAAGATTGAGCTGTTTTCCAAAGGCAGAGTTGAACTGGTGGAGTTTAAGCTTTCCAAAGAAAGCGTGCTGGACGGAATGTCCCTGTTTGAGCTTTATAAAAAATATAAGGTGAAAGTCTTGGTGTGTGCGGTTCAGCGGGAGGGAGAGGTGTATATCCCTAATGGGGAATTCCGCTTAAAATCCGGGGATAAAATTAACCTGAGCGCTTCTCATGAAAATATTGAACGGTTTTTTAAGGCCATCGGCATTATGAAAAATCAGTCAAAATCCGCTATGATTGTGGGCGGAGGCCGGGTGGCATATTACTTAACCCAGGCGTTGCAGGAGCTGGGTATCAAAGTGAAAATTATTGAGCAGGATTATCACCGCTGTATGGAGCTGAGCGATCTTCTGCCCAGGGCTTCCATTATCCATGGAGACGGGACGGATCAGTCTTTGCTGAAGGAAGAGGGGCTTGCTCAGGTGGACGCTTTTGCCTCTTTGACCGGAATTGATGAAGAAAATATTATTATGGCGATGTTTGCAACCAGCTGTAATGTCCCGAAGGTAGCGGCGAAGGTCAATCGGGATTCTTACGCGAATATGGCAGACATGCTGGGACTGGAAAGCATTGTTTCGCCAAAAAATATTACAGCCAATCATATTGTCAGTTATGTGCGTGCCATGCAGAATTCCTTTGGCAGTAATATTGAAACTTTGTATCAGCTGGTAGATAACCAAGTGGAAGCATTGGAATTTGCGGTGCGGGAGGACGGCGATTATATCGGCGTTCCGTTAAAGCAGTTAAAGTTGAAAAAAAATCTGCTGATTGCCAGTATTGTTCGGAAACGGAATTGTATTATTCCGGGCGGGGATGATCACATTGAAATTGGGGATAATGTGATTGTTGTATGCCGCAATCAACGGTTTAAGGATTTAAAAGAAATTTTGCAGGGGTAGGGGAAACACTTGAACAGAAGACTGGTAATACAAATTCTCGGGAAAATGCTTTTGGCGGAGGCGGCATTGTTGACGCTGCCCCTGCTTGTTTCGCTTTGTTACGGAGAAAACAGATGTGCTTTTATGTTTTCGGTTGTGGCAATTGCTTTGGCGCTTTGCAGTCTGCCGGCTATTTTTTTACATGTGGATGACCGTTCGATTTATGCGAAGGAAGGATTGGTCATTGTCATTTTTACATGGGTGATGTGGTCCCTGGCCGGTGCGCTGCCTTTTTGGCTGGGGCGGTATATCCCGCATTATGTAGACGCTTTTTTTGAAACCGTATCCGGCTTTACCACAACGGGGGCGACTATTTTAAGCCAGGTGGAGCATTTACCCCACGGGATTTTATTCTGGCGTTGCTTTACCCATTGGATCGGTGGGATGGGCGTTATTTTATTTGTGATGGCAGTGGTGCAGGTGAGTGAGAACCACTCGATCCACTTAATGCGGGCAGAGCTGACGGGACCGTCTGTTGGAAAGTTGGTGCCGAAGGGGATGCATACGGCAAAAATTTTGTACGGTATTTACATTGCGCTGACCCTGCTTGAATTTTTCTTTTTATTAGGCGGCGGGATGCCTGCCTTTGATAGCCTGGTGCATGCTTTTTCCACCGCAGGGACCGGTGGGTTTTCTACCAAAAATGCCAGTATAGCGGCGTATGACAGCGTTTATTTGGAGGTAGTGATTACTGCCTTTATGCTGCTGTTCAGCATTAATTTTAATTTGTTTTATTTTTGCTTAATTCGACGGTTTTCTCTGGTTTGGCAAAACAGTGAGTGGAAGGTGTTTTTCGGTATTGTAGGGGTTGCCATTGTGCTGGTGACTGCTACCATTTATCCTACCTATCACGCCTTAGGGGAAAGCCTGCGTTATGCCAGCTTTCAGGTGGCGGCTTGCATCAGCACCACCGGCTTCGTGACTGCTGATTTTGATGTGTGGAGCGAGGCGGCTAAGTGGATTTTACTGGGGATGATGGTGGTTGGTGGCTGTGCCGGATCTACAGCAGGCGGCATGAAAGTGATCCGGATTCAAATTCTTTGGAAATCCATTGTGGGCGAGGTAAAAAAACTGATTCACCCGCAGACGATCAGTCGGCCAAAGCTGGATGATAAGGCATTGAAAGACAGTGAAGTACACGGCGTATTAATTTATGTGGCAACCTTATTCTTACTGTCCTGCGCTTCTATTTTCCTGGTATCCTTTGACAATCAGGGGGTGGAAACCAGCCTGACGGCGGTGCTTACCTGTATCAATAATGTGGGTCCGGGTTTGGCTGCGGTAGGTCCGGTGGAGAATTTCGGGCATATGAGTGTTCTGGCAAAGCTTGTGCTGTCTGCCGATATGTTGTTAGGGCGGTTGGAGATTTACCCGGTTTTGCTTTTCTTTCTTCCTTCCGTCTGGCGAAAAAAATTCTTATAATCTGGGGGTGCGAAAATGAAAAAATTAGGCGCTGCAATCTTTTTGTTCCTGCTGTTATTGGCTTGTCCGGCAAGTGCAGAGGGCGGAAGCGGACAACCTATTTATTATACGCTGCAGCTGCTCCACGAGGGAAGCTTTCCTGCCATTGAGTACCTAGAAAGCTACGAGGGAGCTGCGGGTGTTATTCGGGACGGCTTGTTGAATCGGCAGGAGGAAATCATTGTTTCAGCTCCCGATGACGATTGCGCAGCGTTGGCCGGTCTTTACCAAAATGTAGTGAACAATTCGCCCAGACTGTCCTATGTGACCGGAAGCGTAGGAATAGTGCAGCTGGATGAGAGCCACTATCAAATTATCCCTCGCTATGAGGTTACTAATGCAATCAGCTTGTTTTCAAGTCCTCGGGCAAACGCTGCTGTGCGGGAGATTCTTGCGCAGGTGGACGACCGAATGAGCGATGTGGAAAAAATGCTGGCGGTGCATGATTATATGCTGCTGCATTATGAATATGATTTAACCTATTCCATTTATGACGCACAGGAGTTTTTTGAAAATAAACGAGGGGTTTGCTCGGCGTATGCCTCGGCTTTCCAGTGGGTAATGGAAGAGCTGGGGATTCCCTGTACCATTGTCACCAGTGACGCAATGGATCATGCCTGGAATCTGGTTCGGGTGAAGGGAAATTGGTATCATATTGACGTGACCTGGGATGATCCGGTATCGGATACCTACGGCAGAGCATGGCACGATTATTTTATGGTGAGCGACAAGGCCATTGGTGACAGTGTTCATGGTCATTATGATTGGGACGCACCCTACCCGGCAAAAGACACCACCTATGATACTTATCCCTGGACATGCGCTGCATCTCCGATGCAATATTATCAGGGTGCATGGTATTGGGCACAGGATACGGGGCAATCCTGCCAAGTTGACGGAGAGGAGGCTTTGTTCCTGGAAGGCGGCGTGTACCGGTATACCTTTTCGGATAACACCGTGACCTCCTTGATCCCGTCCTATGAATTTACAACTCTGCATATGAACCGGGGGTATTGCTATGCGGTCAGCCGGGATCATAATTTATATATGGCTCCCGTAGGGGCGATCAATGCGGAAAATATGATCCGGGTTTCCGAGCTGACTTGTTTGGATCAGGATGGAAAGCTGGACGGTTTTTATATGGAACAGGGCAAGCTTTATTATGCTTATGCGGAACCGGAATATTACCAAATGGAAGACGGTCAGCTGAAAGCGAAATATCCCAATTATTTTACTTATCGGTACAGTAATTCCCATGATTTAAGCGGTTATCGGTATCGGAAAAATTTATGCGGCAACCAGCTTACCTGGGAGCTTACGGACGGTGTTCTGCGGATTTCCGGAAGCGGAGCTATTTGGAATTATCCGGAGGAGTCCCCCTGGTGGGAGGAACGGAATACCATAAGGGCAATTTTGATTGACAAGGGCGTTACCCGAATTGGCAAACGTGCATTTTCGGGCTGCACAGCGCTTACGAGCGTATCCATACCGGAAGGGGTGACGGAGATTTCTTCCAGCGGATTTTCTTTTTGTTCCGGGCTGAAGTATCTTCAGCTGCCCCGATCCCTTGCGGAGATTGGGAACTCTGCATTTGCATCTTGCAATAACTTGAAGGAAGTATATTATGCCGGCAATACGGCGTTGCAGACGGCGGTGAAGATCGGTACCCGTAACGACGCATTGACCCGTGCTGCGATCACCAACAACAGCACATTTCCCGCTCCGACTATTTCGTCTGTTTCTTCCTCGGTCAGTGCAGTGGTGGTGTGCAGCTTTACCGCTACCGTGCAGAATGTGAAATCGCCTTGCTTTTTAGTAGTGGCGGGGTATACCTGGGACGGAAAATTTCTGGATGCAGGGTATGTTCCCCTTTGGCCGGATGAAACAGAAAAAACAGTTGCCCTTTTGGGCTTTGGCATGAACAAGGGAAAGATCATGATCTGGGACGGGATGGATTCTATGATTCCCTTATGCGAAGGAGTGGAAACGAGGGTTCCGCCCAGATAAAAACAGAATTGAAAACTTACTGCTGGATCGAATGAAAACGATGCAGCAGTTTTTTTGTCGTTTTTTTTAGAATTTATATGCCCGATTGTGACAGCTTTTTTGCTGGAAAGGGAGTATAATGGAATAGAAAGCGGGGCGGGAAGATGATCATATATGCCGATTTGTTGTTTCTCATTAATTTTTGTATGGATTATCTGATCTTAAAGCTTACGGCAAAAATGCTTCATCGAGGAAAGCATTTTCTGCTTTCTGCATTTTTGGGAGGCATATACGGTGTGATTGCGGTAAGATTTCCTCCCTTAGGGAGCGCTTGGGTTCAGCTGCTGTTTGCTGCGGGCATGACAGCCCTTTCTTTTCCGCCGTCCTCATGGATCAATTTTGTGAAAGCATATGCTATGGTGCTTTTCGGCGCTTTTGCATCCGGTGGCTTGCTGATCGCTGTTTTAACCGCCCGGGGGCAAAGCGCTACGTATCACGGAATGTTGTATTTTGATTTTTCTTTGGCGGAGTTTTTGTTATTGGCGGGGTTGTGCTGGCTTTTTTTAAGCGTAATTTCTCGCTTGGAGCAAACCTTTGGTCGACAGCCGGTGCAGGAGGTGCTGATTTGCTGCCGTGGGAAGTGCGTGCGGCTGTCTGCATTGGTCGATACCGGGTGCAGCTTGGTGGATCCGCTGACAGGATATCCGGTAATGGTGGCAGAATATGAGAAAATCAGCTCAATTTTTTCAGAGGAACTGAAGGGAATGCTGACGGACAACTGCACCGGTCCTGTGCCGGAGCGTATCTATCAAATTCCGTTCCATACGTTAGAGTATGGTACAGGAGGGATGTTGACGGCATTTCGGCCGGATTCTGTCACTGTGATTCAGAATCGGAAGGAGACGGTGCTGACTCACGTTTTGGTAGGGGTTGTTCAGAAAAAATTAACAGATGATCAAAGCTATGAGGCATTGCTGCACCCTTCTATGATAGGTTGTTAGCCAAACGATAGGAAGGGGAGGTTTCTTATGCGTCCGCAGTAAGAAACGACAAGCTGACTGCGGGCAGAAAGACAGGGAGAGAAATGAAAAAAACGGGAATGGGAAAATGGATGGAAGTTTACGCCGCCTTTTTGCGGCGGCTATGGCAGGGGAACCGGGTATTTTATATCGGCGGAAGCGATGTGCTGCCCCCGCCTTTACCGCCGGAGGAAGAGCATGACTGGGTGGAACGGCTGGAGCAGGGTGATGCAGAAGCCCGGGATATGCTGATTGAACATAATTTGCGGCTGGTGGTGTACATCGCAAAAAAATTTGAAAATACCGGTGTGGGGATTGAGGATTTGATTTCCATTGGTACGATTGGGCTGATGAAGGCAGTAAATACCTTTGACGTATCTAAAAAAATTAAGCTGGCTACCTATGCTTCCCGATGTATTGAAAATGAAATTTTAATGTATCTTCGGAAAACCAGTGCACAAAAAACAGAAGTGTCCATTGATGAGCCGTTAAAGGTGGATTGGGACGGGAATGAGCTGCTGCTATCCGATATTCTCGGGACAGAGGGGGACAGTGTGGATAAGCAGCTGGACGACGAGGTAGATCGGCAGCTGTTATATTTGGCGCTCCACAAGCTTTCCCTGCGGGAACAGAGAATTATGGAGCTGCGGTTCGGATTGATGGGCGGCCGGGAGCTGACGCAAAAAGAAGTAGCCGATCGGATGGGAATTTCCCAGTCTTACATTTCCCGGCTGGAAAAACGGATTATGAAGCGGATGAAAAAAGAAATTACCCGCATGATTTCTTAAAATCGGTTATTCCACAAACCGCGGGGAGACGGTGTAATCCATGCCTCCCCGACGGTTTTTTTGTTGCAGCAGGGCATAAAAATCCCCCGCAGCCACATCAATGGACAGGGCTTGAGAGTTTATCTGCTGTTTGGAAAGGTTGGTGATGACAGGGAGGGAGGCGGTCTTTTTCATTTGCCGCAACAGTGCGGCGCCGCACCTGTTTGCTGCCAGAACCCGTAAATATTCCGGCGGATATTCCTGTTTTTTGATGTTCAGATAGGAGCAAAGGGCAATCCGGCGCACCCGAGAGGAAGGGTAGCGCTTCGATTGTGCCAGGGAGACTGCCTCCTCCCAGCTTTCTGCCCGGGACGCTGCCTGCTTGAGCCGATATTCCAGCCCTTCGGTACAGTCAGCAGCTTGGGACAGCTCTGAGGGGACGATCCGGCGCAGATGTGCCAATAAGAGATCGCCGAACAGAGCGGAGGACAGAGGAAAGCCCCCTTCCCGCAGTATGTGTGATGCGGGAGAATAAAGCTCCAATTCTTCCGAGTGAGTGCGAAGATAGGAGGCAGAGCAAACGGTTCCTGTCGGCTCCGGTGCGTCATGACCGCAGCCACGGCGGAGCAGGGGCTGGGGAATCAGAGAGGGGGCAATTTGTAAGATTGCCTTGCAATATTCCACACCCAGCAGGTCATTGGGGGATTGGAGCAAGGGGGCAAAGGGAAGGTTTTTTACTGCCCGGAGCCTTGCTGCCGGAAAGGATAACCCCAGGGCTAATCCTTCCCCCAGGGCGGTTTTGTATTCTGCCGATTCTGCGGAAAAGAATGAGGCGGCTTCTGTCAGCAGCCTAAGATCCCCCGATTCGCTCCCAAAGGACAGGTGGGTTACAATGCCGGTATGTGCCAGCATCAGGACGCCACCCCGGGCAAACTGCTCGGCGGAGCGGCAAGCATAAACCGCCGGAAGCTCCAGCACCAGATCAGCGCCGTTTCGGACTGCTGCTTCCGCCCGATCAAATTTTGAAACGCAAGCCGGCTCCCCCCGCTGTACAAAATTCCCGCTCATCACGCAGACGCATCCGTCCGCCGTTCT
>CAKSSZ010000071.1 GCA_934489915.1 uncultured Clostridia bacterium
TGGAACGGAAAGCCCATCTACCCGGGGACATTCACGGCGTGGTTCTCTGAATTCGTGAAGCGGAACGACCTTCCGCATATTACGGTGCATTCACTCCGGCACACAAACGCCACGCTTTTAATTGCCAATGGTGCCAACCTGAGAACCGTATCGAAGCGGCTGGGGCATTCCAACATGACAACAACCGGGAATATTTACACCCACGCCATCAAAACAGCGGACGAGATGGCAGCGGAAACGCTGTCCGGACTTCTTGCGGCGAAGAAGTCAAAAAGCGGCTCTTAATTTTCGGAATAATGACCAAATAATGACCAAACCGAAAAACAGCCGCTTTTTCCAACAAAAAGAAAAACCCTCTAACCCGCATGGTTAAAGGATTTTTTCTGGTGAGCCATCGGAGATTCGAACTCCGGACACCTTGATTAAAAGTCAAGTGCTCTGCCGACTGAGCTAATGGCCCATATATGGGGAAGACGTTTCTGCCTTCCCGTTTTGGCTGGGATGGCAGGACTCGAACCTACGAAATGCCAGAGTCAAAGTCTGGTGCCTTACCGACTTGGCTACATCCCAATCTATAGTAGTAAGGTAATTAGTGAAAGAAATGGGGTGGATAGTCGGATTCGAACCGACGGCCTCTAGAGCCACAATCTAGCGCTCTAACCAACTGAGCTATACCCACCGCATATGGCGCGCCTGAAGAGATTCGAACTCCTGACCCACTGCTTAGAAGGCAGTTGCTCTATCCAACTGAGCTACAGGCGCATAAAAATGGAGCGGGTGATGGGAATCGAACCCACACGACCAGCTTGGAAGGCTGGGATTCTGCCATTGAACTACACCCGCATAGCAATTACTCTATCCGTTTCAAACGACTATGTTATTATACCAGAAAACACTTCATTTGTCAACCATTTTTTCAAAAAAAAATGAATCTCTTTTTTGACGGCCTGTAAGAAGTATATAAAAATGAAAATCGACAAGATTCTGCTGAACCTTGTCGATTTGGTGGGCACAACAGGGCTCGAACCTGTGACCCTCTGCTTGTAAGGCAGATGCTCTCCCAGCTGAGCTATGCGCCCGTTGCTCAACAACATAAATTATTATACCAGATGTTTGACCAAAAGTCAATTGTGTGTTTATACAAGCATGGTTGCTAAAATGACAAGTTATTTGTGCTATAATTACAAAGCAACTTGGCGGGTTGTCATTTGCAGCTTGCTGATTCCTTGAAAAGCAATTGATTTTTATACATTTTTGTAGTATAATGGGTTTGTCTATGGACAATAAAATAAAAAGAGGGTTGAGAATGAAAAAAATAATTGCTTTATTTGCAGGGATGACGTTGTTGTTATCTGCAACGGTTTGTTTGGCGTCAGCCGATGATCCTGCGCGGGAGGCGGAACAACTGTTGATTCAACATGCGTCTCAATACGGAGACGGGGCACATTTGATGGATTTAGATGATGATGCAATTCCGGAGCTTGTCTATTCTGATGATTCCTACGGGGAGGGTTATTCGGTCGTTCAAGTGAAAGAGGGGAAGCTGACGGAGGCTCCGGATCGGATTTGGTTTGGAACAGGCTTGGGAGTCAGTGAGAAAATCAGTTTTTTCATGAATGGAGCGGGACGGATCATGATTTACCGGGACGGTTCCACCTTTCTCTTTTCTGAAAATGAAGAAACAAGGTCGATCCAGGCCGTCTATCATTGGTCTGACCTGGCGCTTACACCCATTCGTATTTTGGAAACGGTTCTGAGCCGTGATTTTGCCGGATATCGTATGGAATCCGGTGATCCTTTGTATCATAATGAGGCGCCGATGACGGAGATTACCCCCGAAGAAGCCGAGGAGAAAAGAAAGAAGTTTCATGCTTGCGTCATGCCTTTTGTTGTATGGCCGAAAGAGGAAGAAAGTGTTGGCCTTACAGACATTTGGGAGGTACAAAAAAAGCTGTATCGTGCGGCAAACGGAGATGAAAAGGCCATTATGCTGCAATTAGGGAACCCGCTGATGACGGTAAACGGTCAGGAAACGGAAATTGATCCGGGCAGGGGTACTGCACCCGTAGAAAAGAACGGAAGAACCTTAATTCCGGTCAGGGCGGTTGTGGAAGCGATGGGGGGAACCGTTCAATGGGAAGAAGCTACCAATACAGCCGTTTTAATCTGTGGAGAAACGGAAGTCAAGCTTACTGTGAATCAACCGATTGCTCTTTGTAATCAAGAGGAAAGAATCTTGGATGTGGCACCCCTTGAGCAAAACGGCAGAACCATGCTGCCGATCCGGTTTATTGCAGAAAGCTTTGGATTTCGGGTCAATTGGGAGGGATTGACGCAGCATATTATCATTACCGAAAAATCTTCTGCTGACATGAACCGGGAATTGCTTTCTTGTATTGGAAAAACCAAGCGGGAAATCAATGAGCAATATGGAGACATCATTGGTTCTGATTATTGGGTGGGCGGGAAATATTATCGTTACTACGGTTTTGATACAGAATTTTTCTATGAAAAGCCGAATGGGGAATATGATTACGGAACTCACGATGATGTGGATGCAGACGCCCTGTGTACTCATTTGTATGCCAAGCTTTCGGAGCTGCTGAATACGCCGCATCAAACCCGGTATACGGTGGAAGAATTGGAGGCGATTTTTGGGAAGTATGAGTTTTTTGATTCAATGTCAGATGATTTTTATCCCGGCTGTACCTATCAGTTCATTTACAATGGCTACCGTATTACGGTGAGCAGCGAACAGAAGGATCCGCTGGCGGAATATGTCTATGTTTTTAAAGATAAATAGGGTAGCCTTTCCTATTTCATTGAAAAACAAAGGGCTGTTTCAAAAATTGTATTTTGAAACAGCCCCTTAGAATAATTTATGAATCACTTGCCACGGAGTGGGTGACCCGCGGCTCTGCTTCTTCCATTTTTGAAATGGAGATTTCATAAGCGGTTTTATTAATCAGCTCATTTTCGCTGATTTTCTTTTGATATTCCCGGCTTTGTACCCGTCCCCAGATTTTTATGTTACTGCCCACCTGTAAGTCAGCAGCAAATCTGGCATTTCTGCCCCATGCAATACAGGGAATATAGTCAGATTTGTTATATTGACGGTTTACCGCTAAGAGCAGGTCGGTAATTTCCCTGCCGAAAGGCGTGGTGCGATAGGCGGGCGGTTTGCAGACAAATCCGTTTAAGAAAATATAATTTAAATTTTTAGACGCCTCCTCGGGCGCAATCGGAATGAGATCCTTTGCAAAAACGGTCAGCACCAGTTTTCGTTCCTTATTATTATAATTGTTGTATGAACGAAACTGACCGGTGATTTCTACTGCGTCGCCCAGCTTCATGGGGATTCCGTTGAGCAGCCGTTCGGATACGGTAACCAAAATATAATCCGAAATACCGCTCAGGCGTTTTACATTCAGCACAAAAGAATAAAATCCTTCTCCGTAAACCTCGTGGCTGAATTGCAGTGATGTTTCAATTGTACCCAGTACCTTGACTTCGTTGTTTTCAGGAATATTCCGTTCCATTGTTTACACCCCTTTGTAAAATTATACCATATGTAGTATATGATATATGCGCCGGAACAGAAAATTATTCCTCATTTTCAAAAGAAAAAAAGGATTCGCCAAAGGTTAGCAAAAGAATACAAATTGCGCCCAAAAGCGCAGAAACAGGCTGCCCGTTTCGGGGAACCGAAAATTCCTGCGGCAAAATCGGAGGAAGGCTGTTCCAGGATAGGGTGCGCTGCAAGCAGCAAATCAGACGGTCGTCGGTAATGCTGGAGGCAGTCAGGGTTGCCTTGGGGTGACAGCCGTAAGTGAGCAGCAAATGCGCTCGGTCAAGCGGGGGGACGGGTAGGTGAGCTTCGTCTGCATTGACCAAAAGGGCAGCGCCGTCCGGGAAGGGAGTTAAAGCGGCAGAAACCCGAATCAACCGTCCCAAACAGTCTGCCAGCTGAATTTCTCCCGGGGTTCTCCCCCGAAAGGGGCAAAAATTTGACAGGGTGGAAAATATCTGCTCGGCGGCAGAGCCGTCGGATAACATAATAGAGTCCATAGCCAGCTCCCTTTTCTTTTTTTATAGTGTGGTTCCCGTATTTGGAATTTATGCGTATTTATGATCAAAAAATTTTGAAAAAGGTGCAGCGGTTTCCTCTTTTGATTTGTTTTATAGGTGAGGACCTCAAAAAAACAATAAAAGGAGTTGCTTGAAATGAAAAAAACGATAAGTGCATTATTTCTTTGCGGAACCTTATTGACGTCCGGTTTTGCTGTAATGGCGGAGGAACCGGTATTGATTTCCGCTCCTGCGTCCGCCGCAGTAACGGTGGAGGGAGAAGCGGTGAGCGGGTTGTATCAGTCCGGTGGGCATTGGATGGTACCTTTACGGCAGACGGCTGAAAAGCTGGGCTTTACAGTGACCTGGAACGGTGCAGACGGAACGATTGATTTGGACAACAAGGTGGTCAACACCCGAATTACCCTTGGTGAGGATCAGTATTATATGGCTTCCTCTTTTGCTATCGGGATGTCAGCGCCCGGCCCCTTGGGAGCCGCTCCGGAACTGAAAGATGATTTGACCTATGTTCCGGTGGAATTGTTTGCATTGCTGCAATGCGGCTATGTGAATGAAAACGGCACCGTTTCTCTGACTAAGGAAGCGTCCACGGTACAGATCCCCAACCCTTTTACTGAGTATGAAACGGTTGCGGAGGCACAAAAAGCGCTTTCTTTTCAGGCGGCTGTACCCTCTTATGTGCCGGCGGGCTATGAATTGAGTTCCGTATCCGTCATGTCAAACGATTTTTTGCAGCTGATGTATCAAAAAGGAGAGCAGGAAATTACATATCGAACTGCCAAGGGCACCGATGATGTCAGCGGTGATTATAATGTGTATCAGAATGTAAAAACCGTGCAGGTCGGAACGGTACAGGTTACCCTGCGGGAAGGGGAGGAAAGCTCCGGAGCCATTTGGACGGATGGAACAAATACCTTCTCACTGTTTGCCAGACCCGGCATTTCCGGGGATGATTTGTTAAAGATTATGAAAAGCCTTTGATGTGAAACGTCAATGAACCGAAAGACAGAAAGCCGGCCGTCAAACAATGCAGCGGCGGTCGGCTTTTTTACAATATTGGGGGGAGTTTCTTTGGAAATTACAAAGGAATATGTGGAGCAGCTGGTGGATCATTACGGCGACATGGCGCTGCGAATTGCTTATCACTATTTTAATAACCGACCGGACGCAGAGGATGTAGTGCAGGAGTTGTTTTTGCGTGTGATGGAAAAAAGGCCTGTGTTTCAGGATCAAAATCATGAAAAAGCGTGGATGATCCGTGCTACCTTGAATTTGTGTAAAAATAAAAGCGGGCTTTTTTGGAATCGGCACAGGTGCTCGCTGGAGGCAGCGGAGAATATGGGGCGGGAGGAACCGTTTCAATCCGGTGCGGTGTGGGAGGCGGTGGCTGCTCTCCCTTCCAAAAATAGGATTGTCATTTACCTCTATTATTATGAAGGCTATAAAACACCTGAAATTGCAAAGCTTTTGGGAAAAGGAGAAGGAACCGTCCGGTCACTGCTGCACCGAGCCAGGTTAAAGCTCAAGGAAGAGTTAAAGGAGGAATATGATTTTGAGTAAAAAATATCGGGAAACAGTGGAACAAATTACTCTGTCTGCTCCGTTGAAAGAAAAAATTTTGTTGGCAGCGGAGCAGCCAAAAGAAAAAAAGCCTCCTCTGCGTTATATACGACAGGCGGCAGGCTTGGCGGCGTGTATTGCATTGACAGTGACCGGTGTTTCTTTGAGCCGTCAGCTGAGAGGAACGCAGGTTGTGCAGCCTGTGACCCCTCCCCCCGCAGTGCAGACGGCGGCTCCTGCAATAACACCTTCCCCTGAGACTCCGACAGTTACCCCCCCGGAGCCGGAGCGGTCTCAGCCGGAACCGTTGCAGACCGTGCCGGAGGAAGGCGGCGACGCAACCGTTTTTCAGCCCACAGGTTCTGCATTGCCCCCAACAGGATCTTTGGCAGAGCCGGCAAGCCCGACAGAGCCGACTGCCCCCAATGAGGAGCTTCCTTCTTCCCAAGAGGAGGATCCTCTTACCCAGGGCGGTTCGCTCTTTCAGGATTTCAGTCCGGATGATGAGGGGGTGGCGGCGCTGCGTACGCAGGTTGGATATGCTTTTTCGATTCCCCGGTACCTGCCGGAAGGGTATGTGATGGACGGCGTTTCCTGTATTGGCGGGAGCATGGTTCAGCTTTCTTACTGTGATGCGCAGGAAAATCAATTATTGTATCGCACAGCGCAAACGACGGAGGATATCAGCGGCGACTATGGGAGCTATACCCAATCTACGCAGCAGATGGGAGAGATCACCGTCACCTTGCGGGAGCGGGATGGGCAGTGTTTTAGCGCTGTTTGGCAGACGGAAAATGCTTATTCTTTATATAGCTCCTCCGGCTTACCCCGGGAGGAAATGATGAATGTGGCAGAGAGCGTTGGGGAAGCAGCAGAGCCTGCAAATGAATAAAAAAAGCACAGCGATTAGAGTAGCTTCCAATCGCTGTGCTTTTTATTTTGCTAAGTTCTTCACCAGACTTTCTACAATGTCCAGCTGTTCATCATCCAATTTCTTTAAATATTGAATGATCTGATTGATTTTTGCCGGATTTTTTTCATCAAAGTCGAAAAACTCACTTGGTGTAATGCCTAAATATTCACAAATGTAAAAGATTCCGGACAAAGAGGGAACTCCCTGACCAGTTTCTATATGATTAATATATCCTTGGTTTTGTCCTATTGATAAGCTCATCTCTCTTGCAGAAACATTTTTCTTGGTGCGAAGAGTCGCAAGGCGCAGAGCAAAATCCTTCTCATTCATGCAGATTCACCACCTATATTATATTTTATAGCATACAATGCAAAAATTTATTCCTTATTGAGGTTTATTTGGCTTGCGTTGTGCTTTTATATATGATATAATAACTATTGTAATACATTCTACGGTGCAAATGAAAGATATCGGAATTTGAGAAGGATATTTTACAGAGAAGAATGATAGAAAAGAGATGGAAAAAATGAAAAAAATTCAAATGCTATCCCTGTTTTTGTGCATCAGTATGCTGATGAGTTTGTGCGCCTGTACGAAAAACGAAATGGAAATAGGGGTTTCCGCTGCGCCGACCCAGGTCTTCTATGCTTCGGAAAAAGAGGAAGCAATGGGGGAAATACCGGAGGAAATCACCCAGGATTTCAGCCACGGCTTTTCTGTGCATTTTATTGATGTGGGGCAGGGGGACGCCGCCTTGGTGATTTGCGACGGACAAACCATGCTGATTGACGGCGGAAAGGCTTATGCCAGCCGCATCATTTATACTTATTTAAAAAAATTGAAGATAGAAGCTCTGGATTATATGGTAGCAACGCATCCGGATGACGACCACATTGGGGGGCTTTCCGCTCCGCTGTCTAACATGACTGTAAAGCACGTTTTGGCTCCTCAAACAGAGGCGGATACCAAGTCGTTCCAAACCTTTAAGAAAAAAATTGCGGAGCAGGGTCTGACTGTGACGCATCCGAAACCGGGGGAGGGTAT
>CAKSSZ010000072.1 GCA_934489915.1 uncultured Clostridia bacterium
GAGGCACCTTTGTATGCGTAGCAGTTAAGGCTCCCGGCTTTGGCGACAGAAGAAAGGCAATGCTGGAGGATATCGCAATCCTGACAGGCGGTCAGGTAATTTCCAGCGAGCTGGGTATGGAATTGAAGGATACCACCTTGGATCAGCTGGGTCGTGCCCGTCAGGTAAAGGTACAAAAAGAAAATACCATTATTGTTGACGGTATGGGCGAGGCTCAGGATATTAAGGCTCGTGTTGCTCAGATTAAGTCTCAAATTGCTGAAACCACCTCTGATTTTGACCGTGAAAAGCTGCAGGAACGGCTGGCAAAGCTGTCCGGCGGTGTTGCTGTCATCAAGGTTGGCGCTGCTACCGAAACTGAGATGAAGGAAATGAAGCTGAGAATTGAAGATGCGCTTTCTGCAACCCGTGCCGCTGTAGAAGAAGGAATTGTTGCAGGCGGCGGTACCGCGTTTATCAATGCGATGGACGCTGTGGAAAAACAGATTGAATCGGCTGAAGGCGATGAACGTACCGGTATGAAGATTGTACTGCGTGCACTGGAAGAACCGGTCAGACAAATTGCGGCAAATGCCGGTCTGGAAGGTTCTGTCATCGTAAATCAGATCAGAAAATCGGAAAAGGGAATTGGCTTTAATGCCCTGACCGAAGAATACATTGACATGATTAAGGGCGGTATTGTTGACCCGGCTAAAGTAACCCGTTCTGCATTGGAAAATGCGGCCAGTGTTGCTTCAATGCTGCTGACAACCGAGAGCCTGGTTGCCGATAAGCCAGAACCGGAAGCACCCGCTCCCAATCCCGCAGCAATGGGCGGCGGCATGGGCGGAATGTATTAATCTTTTCCGGCTTGCAAATGATATAATGGATTTTCCGCAGGATTTTTACGAATCCTGCGGAATTTTTTTGCAAATAACAGCCTGTTTGAAACTTTTTTCAGTTTTTTCAGATATATAAAAGTGTAAAGAATAAAAGCTTTTAACTTTGCAGCGGAAAGATGGAGATGAAAATGGCTGATGAGGCAAAGCTGCTGATGCGGCTCAAAAACAAACAAGGAAATTCAATTGACGAAGCAATCCAAATCTACACTCCATATTTAAGCACGGTTCTTTACCGCACGGTTGGGAACGGGCTTTCCAAAGAGGATGTTGAGGAAATTATATCGGACGTTTTTGTTGCACTTTGGAGAAATGCAGAAAAAATTGATTTGAGCAAAGGTACGGTACGGTCATATCTTGCCGCTGCCGCCCGCAATTTCGCATGGAAAAGGTTCAATAAAAACAGGGATTATGCTTGTCTTGATGAAATTGAAATTCCGGATGATACGTCAGCGGTTGAAACGCATTTGACCAACCGTGTTGTATGGGACGCAGTGATGAGCTTGGGCGAGCCTGATTGTGAAATATTCGTGAGATACTATAAATTTGATGAAAAAATCAAGGATATTTCAAAAACAATGGGTCTGAACATCTCGACCGTTAAAACCAAGCTTTCCAGAGGAAAATGTAAACTGAAAAGAATTTTATCGGATGCGGAGGAAGCGTTATGAGAAAGAAAAACGATTTGTTTGAAGAGTTAGGAATCCGTCAACGGGAGTTGCATTCATGTAATGCCCTTGACGCTGATGTGCGGGCAATCAAACAAAAGGTTCACTCTCAGCTGGATTCCGCACGGGAAGAAAGGGAGTCAATGATGAAATCAAAGAAGAAAGTATCACTTATTGTTCTTGCAGCTACACTTGTTTTGGGGGTGACAGTCTTTGCGGCAAGCGGGATGATCTCCTCCTGGAGCAGTTCCTCCTCGTCTGTTCCGGATTACAAGACTTTTCCGACCTTATCACAAGTGACCAAGGATATTGGTTATAGCCCGGTTCTCGTGGAACGTTTTGAAAATGGCTATGCGTTTGCGGACGGCAGTGTTGTAACCAACAACCTTACGGATGAAAACGGCGATTTGGCGGAAACTTTTAAATCTGTTTCCTTTGATTATGAAAAAGACGGGGATCTGGTTGTGTTTACACAGGAAAAGTTTCAATCTCAAATTGACATGCCGGGCGAGGTGATCGCAAGAATCGATGATACGGATCTTTGCTATTATCAATACGTCAACGTCAGCGTACCGGCAGACTATGAACTTACCGATGAAGAAAAAGCGGCAGAGGAGAACGGAACGTTGGTGTTCAGTTACGGATCACCGGAAGTAATGAGACAGAACATTCAACTGTTATCCTGGCAAAAAGACGGATTACGTTTTCAGCTGATGCAAATGAACGGAAAGCTATCCGGGGATGAGCTTGCAGAAATGGCGAAAGAGGTTTTATCTCAATAACAACAAAAGTGAATGATGGAAAAGCAGTCCGGCGGCCGACTGCTTTTCTTTTTTTGTGTCCAAAAACAAGCCTTTTCTATTCTATTCTCCAAATATACCATATTTCTCATGAAAAAAGGTGAATAGTCTGATGGACAAGGGCAGAATTACAAATAATTTGTCTAAAATGCATATTGATTTTTTTTTAACAAAGTGGTAAAATGAATGGTAAGCGCAGGGAAGGGGACTTTTTGCCTTTTGCAAAAGAATCCTGTGCTTTGGCAAAGCTTCGGCTTGCCAAAAAATATCAAATTGGGAAGGTGCACTATGAACAAAATTTCTATTATTGGAACGGGAAGCGTAGGTTCTACCATTGCTTATACTTTGATGGTGATGGGGATTGCTTCAGAAATCACGATGATTGACATCAACAACGAAAAGGCGCTCGGGGAAGCATTGGACATCCGGCAGGGAACACCCTTTGGCGGTGCATGTTCCATTTATGCCGGTACCTATTGTGATGCGGCAAATTCCGATATCGTGATCATTACCTCCGGGATTGCAAGAAAGCCCGGTCAGTCAAGATTAGAGCTGGCTCAGACCAATGTGGATATTTTAAAATCCATTATTCCTGATATTACAAGATATGCACCCAATGCGACTTATATTATTGTCAGCAATCCGGTGGATATTATGACCTATACCTTCTGCCGTCGTTCCGGGCTGCCGGAAAATCAGGTACTCGGATCCGGTACCATCCTGGATACGGCTCGTTTGCGTGCCAGAATTGCAGAGTATTTTCATATTAACCAATGCAACGTGCATGCCTATGTGTTTGGCGAGCATGGGGATTCTTCCTTCATTCCCTGGTCTGTGGCCAATATTTCAAATGTGCCCATCCGGGAAAGTGAAAAGCTGATGCCCAACTCCAAAATCGATCTTCCGAAATTTTCGTGTGAAGAAGTGGAGCAGTATGTACGGAAATCCGGCGCAAGAATTATCGAACGGAAGGGTGCAACCTTTTATGCGGTGTCTGCTTCCGTTTGCCATATTTGTAAATGCCTGCTGACCGGAATTGACACCACCATGACCGTTTCCACCCCGATGCACGGAGAGTATGGAATTGAAGACGTGGCATTGAGCGTTTTGAATGTGATCGGAAACGAGGGAGCAAAGTCCAAGGTGCTGATTTCACTGACGGACGAAGAAGTCGGAAAGCTGCAGCACAGTGCGGATACATTGAAAGAAGTTATGAACAATTTGAATATGTAAAGGTGGTAATGTAGCGATGGAATTCAGAGTAGAGCACGATTCTATGGGAGAAGTAAAGGTGCCGGCTGAGAAACTCTGGGCGGCGCAAACCCAAAGAAGTCATGAGAATTTTAAAATCGGTGTTGATATTGAAACCATGCCCCGGGAAATTACCCATGCGTTTGGCGTATTGAAAAAAGCAGCTGCTTTAGCGAATGCGGAATTAAAGCCGGAAAAAATGACGGCAGAAAAGAAAGAGGTTATTTCTACTGCATGCGATGAGGTGATTTCCGGCGCATTGAACGAACATTTTCCGCTGGTTGTATGGCAAACCGGCTCTGGCACACAGTCTAACATGAATGCCAACGAAGTCATTGCCAACCGTGCCAATCAGCTGGCAGGTAAAAAATTGGTGCACCCGAATGACGATATTAATATGAGCCAATCTTCCAACGATACCTTTCCCACAGCGATGCACATTTCAGCTGTAATTGCCATCGAGGATCAGCTGCTGCCGGCAATTGAACTGCTGGTGTCAGCCTTTAAGAAGCTGGAAGAGGAAAACGAGGGGATTGTAAAATCCGGCAGAACCCATTTGCAGGATGCTACACCGATTAAATTCAGTCAGGAGATCAGTGGATGGCGTTCCAGTCTGGAGCGTGACGCGGAACTGTTAAAGCTGGCAGTAAAGCCGTTATATGAGCTGGCATTGGGCGGAACAGCGGTTGGAACGGGGCTGAATGCGCCGAAGGGCTTTTCTGAGCTGGTGGCAAAGAAGGTTGCAGAATTGACCGGTAAGCCTTTTGTTACCGCACCCAACAAATTTCATGCATTGACCTCCAAGGATGAGCTGGTATTTGCCCACGGCGCTATTAAAGCAACCGCTTGCGATATGATGAAAATTGCAAACGATATCCGTTGGCTTGCTTCCGGACCTCGGGACGGGCTGGGTGAAATTTTTATTCCCGAAAACGAACCCGGATCTTCCATTATGCCCGGAAAGGTGAACCCCACTCAGTGCGAAGCGGTTACGATGGTAGCGGTACAGGTTATGGGGAATGATGTTGCAGTGGCAATGGCTGCCTCTCAGGGAAATTTTGAACTGAACGTGTTTATGCCGGTAGCGGCTTATAACTTCCTGCAATCGGCACGGCTGCTTTCAGAGGCTATGGTTTCTTTCCATCATAATTGCGTGATTGGAATTCGGGCAAATAAAGAAAAAATGCATTATAATTTATATCATTCGTTGATGTTGGTGACAGCGCTCAATCCGTATATCGGGTATGAAAACGCTGCCAAAACAGCGAAAAAAGCGTATAAAGAAAATATTTCTCTGAAGGAAGCCTGTGTGGAACTGGGCTTTTTGACAGCAGAAAAATTTGACGAGGTATTTCACCCAGAACAAATGGTATAAGGACAGAAAGGATGGAGGTAACGCAATGAATGTAAGTTATTTTCCGGGCTGTACCCTCCGTACCAAGGCAAAGGAGCTGGATCGGTACGCCAGAGAATGCGCACAGGCGCTGGGGATCTCTCTTTGTGAAATTCCAGACTGGCAGTGCTGCGGCGGTGTGTATATCAGTGCAAAAGATGAAATTGCGTCCAAGCTTTCCAGTGTACGGGCTTTAATTGCAGCGCGGGACGCACAGCAGCCTTTGATCACGGTGTGTTCGGCCTGTTATAATGTGATTAAGCAAACCAATTATGAAATGCAGACCAATGCAGAATTTGCCAATAAGGTAAATGCGTATTTGACGCAGGAAAAAATCCCTCCCCAGCCCTATTACGGGGAGGCGGAAACCTATCATTATTTGGAGCTGCTGCGGGATCATGTCGGGTTTGATCAGTTGAAAGCGGCAGTCAAAAAGCCGTTAACCGGTCGGAAGATTGCAGCCTATTACGGATGTATGCTGCTGCGCCCCGGCCGTGTGCTTCGGTTTGACGATCCGGAAAACCCCAGTATTTTAGAAGATTTTATTCGTG
Source organism: uncultured Clostridia bacterium (assembly GCA_934489915.1). Lineage (GTDB taxonomy): Bacteria > Bacillota > Clostridia > HGM11514 > HGM11514 > SIG438. Next base: position 5,542 of record CAKSSZ010000072.1, read on the forward strand.
CGCTGGGAGCAGAGCCTGTGATTTACCCTGCACGGAATGAATGCTGCGGCGGATATGTTGTGGTGGAGGACGAAAACTTGGCGAATAAAAAAAGCCGGGCAGTGCTGCACAGCGCTGAGGTGAATGGCGCATGCGAGCTGGTGACGGCATGTCCGTTGTGCCGGTACAATTTGCTGAAGCAAAATTGCGATCTTCCTGTTACCTACTTCACAGAGCTGCTTGCGGAAGCGTTGGGAATCAAGGAAGCGTAATTACCAAAGGAAAGGCGGCGAAACAATGAACGAAAAAACCAAGCGGCAGCAGGAGCAAATTTTGCGTATGAGCGGCGTAAATCCTTTAAAGTGTATGCGCTGCGGCAAATGTTCCGGAACCTGCCCTTCTTATGACGAAATGGAATATCATCCCCATCAGTTTGTCTATATGGTGGAAACAGGGGATCTTGAAGCGCTGCAAACTTCAGATTCGATTTATAAATGCCTGTCTTGCTTTGCCTGTGTGGACAGATGTCCCCGTGGGGTGGAGCCTGCTAAATTGATTGAGGCATTGCGTTTAAGCGTTATCCGTCAAAAAGGCGGCAATCATTTAAAGGCGGAAACGGTGGCTGCTTTGGCAGATGATCAGATTCCGCAGCAGGCATTGGTCAGTGCGTTCAGAAAATATACAAAGTAGAAAGGAGAAAACTGCCATGCAAAGAATTGGAGTATTTGTTTGCCATTGCGGCACAAATATTGCCGGAACGGTTGATGTAAAATCGGTTGCAGAAGCGCTGGGGCATGAGCCGGGGGTTGTCTTCTCCACCGATTATCAATATATGTGTTCACAGGCCGGGCAGGATATTATTAAAAATGCCATTGAAGAGCACGGGTTAACAGGAATTGTTGTGTGCTCCTGCTCTCCCCGGATGCATGAAGCAACCTTCCGTAAAACCGCGGCAAAAGCCGGTTTGAATCCTTATATGGTGGAAATTGCAAACATCCGTGAGCAGTGCTCCTGGGTGCATAAGGAAATGCCGTTAGGCACGGAAAAGGCGATTATTTTAGGAAAAGCAGCTGTGGCAAAGGTGAATTTAAATACACCGCTGACGCCGGGAGAGAGCCCTGTCACCAAACGCGCGCTGGTTATCGGCGGCGGGATTGCCGGGATTCAAACGGCGCTTGATATTGCTGACGCCGGCTTCCCGGTGGATATTGTAGAAACAAAGCCCACCATCGGCGGGAAGATGGCACAGCTGGATAAAACATTCCCGACATTGGATTGTGCTGCCTGTATTTTGACGCCCAAGATGGTGGATGTGGCACAAAATGAAAACATCCGCATTTTCTCTTATTCCGAGGTCACGGAAGTCGGCGGATTCGTGGGGAATTTTGAAGTAACGATTAAAAAACGTGCCAGATATGTAAAGGAAGATCTTTGTACCGGGTGTGGTGCCTGTACGGAAAAATGTCCTCAGAAAAAGGTTCCCAATGAATTCAATTTGGGGATGGACTGCCGCCGTGCCATTTATATTCCTTTTGCTCAGGCGGTGCCTAAGGTTGCAACGATTGATCCCAATTATTGCACCATGTTAAAGTCCGGCAAATGCGGTCTTTGTTCCAAAGTGTGTACAGCCGGTGCAATTGACTATCAGGCAAAGGATGAATTTGTAAAGGAAAAATACGGCGCTATTGTGGTAGCAACCGGCTTTAATCCCATTTCTATGGAGCCGTTTGACGAATATGCGTACGCTCAGTCCAAGGA
>CAKSSZ010000073.1 GCA_934489915.1 uncultured Clostridia bacterium
GTGCACCAATGAGCGGCAGCCATGAAAATAATCGGGCAGACTTGTTTGAATTCACCGTATCCCTCCTTTTTCTTTCTTAACTTTATTATAACATAGCTCCCCTTGAAATTCAATCATTATTTTGGTCTAAAACAAAAGAAAAAACCATAGGATAGCAATAACAGAAATGAGAAAGGGCGGGTGGGTTATGCTTGCTTTATTTGATTGTTTTCCTCCAACGCTGCGTAAGACGCTTTACCAAATGCCGGATTATGCCCGTGAGGAATTAGAAGAAATTCGGCTGCGTGCCGGAAGGGAATTACAGATTTGCCTGCGTTCGGGGAATTATTTTGCGGACAAGCAAGGGGTGTTGTCCTCTTCCCCGGAAGGTGCAATGATTGTGAGCAAGAGTTGTATTGCGTCTTGTATGGAGCAATTTACCGCATCCTCTTATTACGCCTGGGAGCATGAAATGGCAAACGGGTATCTGACCTTGCCGGGAGGACACCGGGTTGGATTTTGCGGCAGCTGTATCATCCGTGACGGAGCTGTTACAGGGATGAGGGACGTTTCTTCCGTGAATGTGCGTGCGGCACGGCAGCTCAAGGGAATATCAGACGAGCTGATGCCTTATTTGCTTGGGGAGTCGGGCATTAAAAACACCTTAATTATTTCTCCCCCCGGATGCGGGAAAACGACCCTGCTGCGGGATATTGCGCGTAATTTATCCGATGGGTTCGGCGAATTCACCGGAATAAATGTAGCGGTTGCGGATGAACGGGGAGAAATCGGAGCGTGCTACCGGGGAGAGGTGACCAATGATTTAGGACGGCGAACCGATGTCTTGGACGGCTGCCCGAAAGCGGAAGGAATGTTGCTGCTGCTCCGATCAATGGGGCCGGGGGTGCTGCTGACGGATGAAATCGGTTCCCGGCAGGACGAGGAGGCGATCTGTCGGGCGCTCCATGCAGGGGTAAGCGTGGTGGCATCCGCCCATGGGAGGGGACGGGCAGATGTGCTGCGGCGTTTGCCGGGCGTGGGGGCGTTATTTACCCTGTTTGTGACTTTGCGGCTGCGGGACGGGGTGCATGAAATTGAGGCGGTGGAGGAGTATGAGCATTAAATGGATCGGCTGCGGACTCATCTTTTTGGCATGTCTGGCGTTGGCTTCGGAAGGGTGCGGTGCCTTGCGGAGAAGGGAACGATGCTTAACGGAGCTGGACGGGCTGCTGACAGCCTTTTTGGGTGAAATCCGATTTGGAATGCAGCCGTTGCCGGTTTTGTTGGAACGTATGGGTGAGCGCCCTTCGGGGGGCGGCTTTCAGGCGGCAGCCAAAGAGCTTGCCAAGCGGGACGGGCGCAGTGCGGGGGAGTGCTTTCGGGCGGGAGTCGGGGGCAGTTATCCGGAATTGACCAATGAGGATCGGCAAGTGTTGCTTGCTTTGGGAGAAGGGTTGGGCAGCTGTGACCGGGAAACCCAGTGCCGTCAAATTGAAGCGGTGCAGGATCGGTTGCGGACACAGCAGCTTGCCGCCCGGGAGAGACGAGCCAAAAACACCCGGCTTTATTGGGGGCTGGGCATATTGGGCGGATTGTTTTTGGTATTATTATTCATGTGAGGGGGAGCCTGAATGAATGTGGATTTGATTTTCAGGATTGCTGCCATTGGCATTTTGGTGGCGGTATTAAACCAGCTTTTGATTCGCTCCGGGCGGGAAGAGCAGGCTATGATGACCACATTGGCGGGATTGATTGTAGTGCTTGTGGTGATTGTCAGGGAGATCAGCACCCTGTTCGATACCATCAAGTCTGTATTTGGGTTTTAGCCCATGATGCAGCTGATCGGTCTTGCTCTGAGCGCAGCGGTGCTGGCGTTGCTGCTCAGGCGGCATCATCCGGAATTTTCTATGGTAATTTCCCTGGCTGCCTGCCTGTTTTTATTCCTATATGCTGCACGGCATTTTATTACTTTGAAAGCATATCTGGACGGCATTGCTTCCCGATGTGGGATTCAGCCAGCATTGATGAATGTTTTATATAAAGTGGTAGGGGCGGCTTATTTGGGGCAGATTGCGGCTGCGCTTTGCCGGGATGCGGGGGAGAGCGCCCTGGCAAGCGCTCTGGAGCTTTGCACAAAGTTAACGGTATTGCTATTGAGCCTGCCGCTGCTCACTTCTTTATTTGACCGTTTGGCAGGGATTGCGGAGGCGTTATGAAGAAAATCATGATTGTCATAGGGGTGCTGCTGTGGATGCCGCTCCTGGTACATGGGGATATGCCTCAGGAGCTGGAGGGACAATATCTGGCAGGAGGAGGGGAGAGCATTGAGCAATATTATCAACAGGAGTTAGAGGATGAGCTTTCTGATATTGCACCTGATTTTTCTCCGGAGAAAGCGATTTCCCGATTGTTGGCGGGACAGGTGTCACTCACGCCGGCCGGTGTGTTGGGGTGGCTGGGGGATCTGCTCTGGGGAGGGGTACGGGAAAATGCCGCCTCCTTTGGCTTGCTGCTTTTACTGGTGGTACTGTGCGGTGCGGTGCGCCAGCTGGATTCCTTCGGCGGAGATATCAGCGGCGCTGCGGAATTGATTTTTATTGCGGCAATGTGCGCTGTAGTGATGGAGATGTTCGACGCAAGCGTACGCCAAAGCCGGGAGGCGGTAGGGTCTGTGAATTTGTGGTCGTATTGGCGCCGGTGATGGCCTCTTTTTTAGCAGGCTCCGGGCAAATGACCGGCGCCGGTCTGCTGCACCCGGTTTTATATGGGGCTGCTTCCTTCAGCGTCAACGGAATGAACCGATGGATGGTACCGGGGATTTATCTTTGTTTTTTGCTTTGTGTTGCCAATGCGCTTTCCGACGGCGGTCGGTTGGAGGGAATTACAGGGCTGGTCAAGAGCGGCATGAAGTGGATTTTAGGAGCGGTGCTGACAGTTTTTTCAGGATTGGCTGCGGTCTATTCTGTTGCCGGGCAGAATGTGGACGCTATGGTGAGCCGTACTGCCCGGTTTGCAGTGGGCAATCTGGTTCCGGTCGTCGGAGGAATGTTATCGGAAAGCGTGGATTTGGTGCTGTCCTTTTCTTCCGTACTGCGCCGTGGTGTTGGCTTGGGCGGTATGGCGGTATTGCTGCTGGTATTTGCCCATACGGCAGTCAGCCTGACGGTACAGCTTTGGATGTTTCGGTTGGGGGCAGCTTTTGCGGCTCCCTTAGGCAGCCCCGGACTTTCCCGGCTTTTGTCGGACGCAGCGGCTTGTACTGGCATGATGCTTGCGACCCTTTGCGTCTGTGTGGTGCTGTTTTGCTTATTGTTAATTATGATGATTACGGCGGGAGGGGGCGGTTTATTTTGAAATTAGCATTGACGTTGACCGGAGCAATTTTATTAATTCAGGCGGCACGGATGGCGCTGCCGTTGGGGGCGGGCAAGCAGGCGGTTACTTTTGCGTTGGGACTTTTTTTTATGGCGGCGGCATTGGACGGCGTGGGGGCGCTGTCCTTGAGAGGGGAGGACTTGTTTGTGCAGGATTCGCTCCCTGCGGTGGAAACGGAGCAATTGGATGAATTGCAGCGGCAGCAGATTTTTTCCGAGTATGCCAAGCAGCTGTCTGAGGATATCCACCGCACCCTGCCACAGCTTTCCGACGCGCGGTTTCATTTTGATTTTTCCGTCAATCCCTTCGGTCAGGTGCAGGGGTTAAAAATTGAATCCCCGATGCCGCCGTCGGAAGAATTGATGAGTAGAATTGCAGAGCTGTACGGAATTTCCCGGGAGGTGATACAATGGGAGAGTGGATCAAAAAAGGATTAGAAAAAGCGGTAGGGATGAATAAACGCAGGATATGGTTCATAATGATCATAGGGGGAATCCTGCTGCTGGCCATCGGCTGGGGCGACGGTGGGGCTAAACAGCAGGAGACTGCGCCCAAGCAGGACGGTCAGGTTTATATCAGACAATTGGAGGATCGGCTGGAAAACACCTTGAGCCGGGTGGCGGGCGCCGGAAAGGTAACGGTACTGCTTACCCCGGAAAGTCAGGGGAGAGTTTCAGTGGCACGGGACAGAAAGCAGAGCGACGCCCAAAACGGCACTGCCAGTGAAAGCTCCGTAGTGCTGGCGGAGGGGGATGCGCCGGTAATATTGGAGGAATATTACCCTACTGTAGGGGGCGCTGTGATTATTGCGTCGGGGGCAAGCACGGAGGAAATGTGCTTAAAGCTGCGCCGGGCTGCTGCTGCGGCGCTGCAAATCGGGATCAATCGAATTGAAGTATTGGAAGGGAGCGGAAAGCGTTGATTCGGAAAAGACAGTTTTTAGTGGCGGTATTATGTTTGCTGATTGTGGCGGGGGCTTATGTAACCAATCGCCCCAACCATGCGGGGGAGCAATCGATCATGAATCAGGAAGAAGCGGAAGCGTCTCCTATGCCCAAGCTTTATGGAGAAGCCAAATTCGTAAGCGGAGAAGGACTGGATTACGTTGCCCAGGCAAAGGTCAGCCGGGAGGAGGCAAGAGCTGAGGCATTGGATTTACTCCGTGAGGCTGTGAGTATGGAGACAGAAGAGTCTGGGCAGGCGGCAGAAACAATGGCACAGATGGCAAAGGCAACCGAGCAGGAAAGCAAGCTGGAGCAGGAGCTGAAAGCCAAGGGCTTTGGCGATTGCGTGGTATTTATTACAGAAAACGGTGTGTCTGTGACGGTGGGTACCAAAGGTTTAAAACCGGAGGATACGGCAAAAATTTTATCCCCTGTTATGGCAGAAACCGGTTTTGGGACGGATAAAATTAAAATAATTGAGATAAAATGATTTACAAAGGGCAACTCTTGTGCTATAATAAAGATAATGCAAGATTGTAAATCAGACAAGGGAGGTAATTTCTTTGGAAGAACAAATGACGGAACAAACCATGGGAAGTGTGAAAATCTCTGAGGATGTAGTGGCAACCATTGCCGGTCTTGCAGCGGCAGAGGTGCAGGGCGTCGCTTGTATGAATGCCGGTCTGACCAGCGGAATTTACGATTTGATCGGGAAGAAGAATATGGCAAAGGGCGTTAAAATTGAAATGAAGGAAGAGAGTGTTGTGATTGATCTTTCTTTGACGGTAGATTACGGCGCCAAAATTCCGGAGGTTGCTCTGGCGGTGCAGGAGGCGGTAAAAAAGAACATTGAAACAATGACAGGTCTTATCGCTGAACAAATTAATGTTCATGTGCAAGGCATCCGAATGGAAAAAGAAGAGCCTGCGGCTCCTGCTGCACCGGTGGAAGAGGAACCGGAGCCGGAGACAGAAACAGAAGAATAACGGAATCATAAAAACCATCCGCACCGATTGTTCGGTGCGGATGGTTTTTATGTGGGTAATATTAAAATAATTCTTCCTGACCGATGACTGCAAACCCGGCCTGGCTTAAGGCAGACCGTGCGGCAGCGTTGTCATTTACACGGAAGATCATAGTTGCTGACTGTGCTTTTCTGGATTGAAACGCATAGGTGTATTCCACATCCACATTTTGCTGGGATAATGCGGCTAAAATCCCTGCCATAGAGCCGGGGCGATCCGGCATGGCGACTGCCAGCACCTGTGTGGCAATTGCGGTATATCCGTGATCCGATAATATTTGCAGCAGTTCTTCCGGCTTTTCGGCAATGATGCGTAAAATGCCGAAATCCTGCGAGTCTGCAATGGAAACCGCCCGCAGATTTACGCCCCGGTCTGCCATCCAACGGCACACCTCGGCCAACTGACCGGTTTTATTTTCTAAAAAGATAGAAATTTGTGTTACGCTCATGTCACATTCCTCCTTTTTTTATGAATGATTAGTCGTGCAGCTTCCGTTTATCTACCACATGCACTGCCTTGCCTTCGCTTCTTACAATGCTTTTTGGCGGAATCAGATGCATTTTCGGATGAATCCCGAGCATGGTTTTCATAGCGGAAGAAAGCTGATGTTCTTTTTGCTCCAAATCCTTAACGGTATCGGAGAACTGGCTGGCGTTCAGTTCCACATAAATATCCAGCGTGTCGGTATTGTGCGCCCGATCCACTTCAATGCGGTAATTGGGGGAGTAGCCCTGTTCCAAAAGCACTGTTTCAATTTGAGAGGGGAAGACATTAACGCCCCGGATGATCAGCATATCGTCGCTTCTGCCCATGGGCTTGCACATTTTTACAAAGGTTCTGCCGCAGGAGCATTTTTTCCGGGACAGTACGCAGATATCCCGGGTGCGGTACCGCAGCAGCGGGAAGGCTTCTTTGGTTAAGCTGGTGAATACCAGTTCCCCTTTTTCTCCTTCCGGCAGTGGTTCGCCGGTTTCCGGATCAATAATTTCCGCAATAAAATGATCTTCATTAATGTGCATCCCGGTTTGTTCTTCGCATTCAAATGCTACGCCCGGGCCGCTGGTTTCGGTCAGACCGTAGATATCATAGGCTTTGATACCCAAGGAGCGTTCAATATCCCGGCGCATTTCTTCCGTCCACGGTTCAGCGCCGAAAATACCGGCCTTTAAATGAATATCATCAGGCGTCAGTCCCATGTCGTGGAGCGTTTCTCCGATATAGGCGGCATAGGAAGGAGTGCAGCAAAGAATGGTGGACTGCAAATCACGCATAAACTGAATTTGCCGCTCCGTATTCCCAGAGGACATGGGCAAGGTCAGGCACCCAACCTTATGAGATCCTCCGTGCAGACCTGCGCCGCCGGTAAACAGTCCGTATCCGTAACTCACCTGGCACACATCCTCCCGTGTGCCGCCGGCAGCTACAATGGCTCTGGCGCAGCAGTCCTCCCACAAATCTACATCATGCTGAGTATAGAAAGCTACAACACGCTTCCCGGTGGTGCCGCTGGTAGAATGAATCCGCACGCAGTCTCCCAGGGGCTTTGCCAAAAGGCCGTAAGGGTACGCTTCACGCAGGTCACTTTTGGTAAGGAAAGGCAGCTTATGCAGATCGGCGGTGGACTGAATATCCTCCGGTGTGACTCCCTTTTCTTCCATCATGTGGCGATAATAGGGAAGGTTTTCGTAAACATGACGCACTTGATGGCGCAGCCGCTCATCCTGCCATGCTTGAATCTGTTCACGGGAGGCGCATTCTACCTCCGGTTGATAATAATTTCCCATTGGACTGGTTC
>CAKSSZ010000074.1 GCA_934489915.1 uncultured Clostridia bacterium
GAAATGTTCTTAAACGAAATTTTCAAAAAAGAATCGATCGAAGTATTGGATCAGGAAACCATTATTACCATTCAGAAATTCTTTGAAAATAACCTGAATGTCAGCGAAACGTCCCGTAAGCTTTATGTGCACCGGAACACGCTGGTCTATCGGCTGGATAAAATTTATAAGCTGACCGGGTTGGATCTGCGGAATTTTGACGACGCAATTGTCTTTAAGGTTGCCATGATGGTGAAAAAATACCTGGTATCCAATCCGACCAAAATTTAAGGAGGTGCCGGAGTTGATTCAATTTGAAAATGTAACAAAGATTTATGACGGGGAAACGACGGCATTAGAGCATGTTTCATTTCATATTGATGAAGGCGAATTCGCATTTGTAATCGGTCCGTCCGGCGCGGGGAAATCCACCGTAACTAAGCTGATTACTCGGGAGGAGCTGCCTACGGAGGGAACCATTTACGTCAATGGGATTGACGTGGCCAAGCTGCGCCGTTCCAAGGTGCCGTATCTGCGGCGCAATATCGGAATGGTGTTTCAGGACTTTCGGCTGCTTTCTCAAAAAACCATCAAAGAAAATATTGAATTTGCTATGGAGATTGTGGGGGCGTCTCCCAAAGAAATTAAAAAAACCATTCCCAAGCTGCTGACCATGATTGGGTTATCCAACCGTGCGGGCGCCTATCCGGATCAGCTGTCCGGCGGGGAGCAGCAAAAGGTTGCCCTTGCCCGTGCTCTGGCGAATCAGCCGCCCGTTTTGATTGCGGACGAGCCTACCGGGAACCTGGATCCGAAAAGCTCTGCGGAAATCATTCAGCTGTTGAATGAAATTAACAAGCAGGGGACTACGGTGCTGGTGGTTACCCACGACCGTGAAATTGTGAATTCTTTGAAAAAACGGGTCATTACAATCAGCGACGGTCAGATTTTCAGCGATGAAGAGAAGGGAGAATACCATGAAGCTCCGGTCGTTTAATTATTTAATCAAAGAAGGCTTAAAAAGCTTTTGGGTCAATCGGCTGATGAGCCTGGCGTCGGTGATGACGGTGACGGCAAGTCTGGTTATTTTCAGCTTGTTTTTGATCGTCAGCCTGAATGTGGAACACATGATTGACCAGGTTCGCAGTGAATATGAGCTGCTGGTGGTAGTGGACGAAAATGCGGATGAAGCAACCATTCAGGGCATCGGAAAAGCCATTTCAGCCATGCCGGACGTACGGGATGTGCGGCTGGTTACCAAGGAAGAGGGCTTGGAGGAGCTGAAACAGTCCATGGATGACCAGGCGCTCTTTGACGGGCTGGAGCTGGACAATCCGCTGCGGAATACCTACCGGGTCTCTCTGCGGAATTTAAGTCATACGGTGGATGTGATGGAGCAGATTTCTCTGATTACCGGCGTAGTGAAAATCAACTCGAATCAGGAAGTCGTTTCCATTTTGCAAAATGCAACCCGAGTGGTCAACATGGTGGGCTTTTGGCTGTTCATCCTATTGATGGTGATCTCCATCGCCATCATTACCAATACCATCCGTCTGGCGGTCTATGCCCGGCGGAAGGAAATCAACGTGATGAAATTTATCGGAGCAACCAATTGGTTCATTCGCTGGCCCTTCATTGTAGAGGGGGTTGTGATTGGTTTGCTGGCAGCGGCGCTGTCGTTTGGAATTGTTTACGGGGGATATTATTATGCGTCCGTCAGCTTTGACAGTATTTTAGGCGGTAATTTGGCAGGACTGCGGCTGATTAACGAGATGGACATTATGCGCTGGGTAGCGCTTTGCTCTGTTTTGCTGGGGGTATTCAGCGGCGTAACCGGCAGTGTGATTTCGGTCAGAAAGCACATGAAGGTATGAGCGTTTGCAGGCAGAGGAAAGGTGGTAACATACATTGAAACGAAAAACAGTTACAATTACGGCAGTAGTGGTACTGGCATTTTTTCTGCTGACCATCTTAGGGTCTGCGTTTTATAACATTGTGTTTGCGCAGACGGATGAGGAAGCGGCAGAAAGCGCCAGACAGAAGCAGGAAGAAACCCAGAGAAAAATTGATGAAAACCAGGAGAAACAATCCGGCATGCTGGATTATAAAAATCAGCTGGACGGGAATATTAATCAATTGCACGGTCAGCTGGAATCCCTGGATGAAACCATCACCAGTACCCAAAGCGAGCTGGATAAGCTGGAGCAGGATTTAACCAAGGCGCAGGAGCGGATTGATATCCAGGATGAGCTTTTGAAAAAGCGGGTACGGGTTATGTATGAAGACGGCGCTATGGGTTATCTGGATGTTTTGGTGAGCGCCAAGAGCTTTTCCGATTTGTTAAACCGGATGGAAGCAATTAAAACAATTACGGAATATGACGCCAATTTGCTGAATAGCTATGAAAAGGCGAAGGAAACGGTGGAGAAGAATAAACAGCTGGTGGAAGAACACCAGAAATCTCTGGTGGCAGCCCGGGACAGCAAGGCGCAGAAGCAAAGCGAATTGCAGGAGCAGCTGAATCTGGCACAGTCAGAAATCGACCGTTTGAGTGAGGAAGAGGGTTCCTTGCAGCAGGCGCTGGCGGAGGCAAAGGCGGCAGAGGAACAGGCAAACCAAAGAATTGCGGCCGCTCTGGCTGCTTCTGCGGCAAGCTCCGGGTCGTCTGCCGGCGGATATGTGGATACCAGCGGGGATGTATACGTGCCTGCAACGGGCGGTACCTTTATCTGGCCCTTTAGTCAAAGTTATCCCATTACTTCCGGGTTTGTCAACCGTGTCAGCCCGATCTGGGGCTCCTCTGAGCTGCATACGGGGCTGGATATCGGCGCACCCTACGGCACTACCATTCGGGCGGCGGCAGCCGGCACGGTGGTGGTTTCGGAATTTAACACCGGCGGCTACGGCAACTATGTTGTGATTGATCACGGGAACGGATATTCTACTCTGTACGGTCACGCCAGCCTGAATTTGGTGCAAGCCGGGCAGACGGTGGTGCAGGGGCAGGCAATTTCCCAGGTGGGCAGCACGGGCTGGTCAACCGGTCCTCATCTGCATTTTGAAATCCGGATCAATAACAGTCCGGTCGATCCCTCTCCTTATGTGCTACAATAATGCGGAAAGGCGGCCTTTTATTTGAAACAGTACAGTAAGTCGTTTGTACTCAAAATCTCGGCTTTATTGGTCAGCGTCACTGCTGTTTTTACAGCATTGGCGGTTAGCTTTGTGTTTTTAGCGGCCGGGTTTCTCGGGGAAGCCCCCTCGTTTATGAAAATGCATCGGATCAAGCAATTGATTCGCCTGAATTATCTGGAGGATTACGATGCGGATTTATTAAAAGAGGGTGCCTATTACGGCATGGCGCTGACGCTGGGGGATCCTTATTCCAGCTATGTCAGCGAGAAGGATATGGAAAGCCTCCGCGAGAGCATCAGCGGAGAATATGTCGGGATTGGCGTGGAGGTAACGGTGTCTCAGGATTCGGGATTGGTTACCGTGATATCGCCCATTGACGGTTCGCCGGCAGACAGGGCGGGGCTTCAGACGGGGGATCAGATTTTAAAGATGAATGATACCGACCTGTCTGGCATGAGCCTGGATGATGTGGTGTCTTTGCTGCGGAACGGAAAGGAAAAAGAAGAGATTCAATTAACGGTGCTGCGGAACGGAGAAAGCTTAACCGTTCCTGTGGTTCGGGATCATATTGTGGTTCACAGCGCAAAGGGGAATATGATTTCAGATCACATCGGCTATATTAAGCTAAGCTCGTTTGACGATACCACCAAGCAAGAGTTTTCTACGGTGTTGGAGAACCTGGAGCAGGAGGGGGCGACCTCTTTGGTTCTGGATCTGCGGGGGAACCCGGGCGGTACCGTGGACGCAGCGCAAAGTGTGGCAGATTTGTTTTTGGAGGAAGGCGTGTTTTATTGTACCCGTGATAAGGACGGGAAAAAAGAGTATTTTTATACGGACGCGGAAAAAGACGATATCCCCATGGTGGTTTTAATTAACGGCGGCAGCGCCAGCGCATCTGAAATGCTGGCAGGCGCTTTGCAGGATCGGGAGCGTGCCCGCCTGGTGGGAACAACCACCTTTGGGAAAGGCATTATGCAGGAATATTTTCCGGTGGACAGTAAAAGCATGCTGAAGCTTACCACCCACGAATTTCTAACGCCAAAGGAGCATGGCATTCACAAAAAAGGCATTACGCCGGACGATACGGTGGAAATGGACGCTTCTGTTCCGCTGGGAGATTTGGAGCAGGATATTCAGCTGCAAAAAGCAATTTCAATTTTACAGGAATAAAATCCCCCCGAGGGTGCATATTCTTTACAGTGAAACCAAGAATGTGCTGCCGGGAGGATGAAAAATGAATGGTTTTGTTTATGTGACAAGGGATCATCGCGGATTTGGGATCCGTGAAAAGCGGATGGGAGGCAGCCTGCTCCTGACGCTGCCCCGCCCCGGCTGTATCCCCCTTGTGGAATATTATCGCCAAAAGCAGGTAGAGCGCAGAGCGGCGGGGAGACCGATTTTCTGCGAAATGCCGGTGGGGGCGCTTTCGGCATACCAACCCCACAAAAAGCTTTATTACCGTGAGTTGGAAACGGTGCTCCGCAAAGCGGGGCGGCGGCTTCATACTGATTTTTCAAAATCCGATCTTGGGTTGGTTTGCGGTACCTTGGAAGAGGCAAAACAGCTTTTGCCCCGGCTTTGCGCCCCGGTGATCTGGGTGTTTTGCCGGGAGAGCGGTCAGCTCCCCGAGACGGAGGAGGATAGCCCGGTGTTTTATTGCCGGGACGAGGAAAATATCAGCCGGCTGCCTGCAGTGATCGCATTGCAGCAAACAACGGCGCTCTCCTGCCTTTCTCCTAAAACAGTGTTATTTAATTTAACAAAACGTGATTTTGTGAGAGAATATACGGTCAATGACGCATGGGTGCGTTTCCCGCCGGAATATGCGGGGATTGATAAAAAGATGCTCAACAGTATCCTTTATGATTTGGATCAGGCAGATAAGGTTTCATCATTACGATGGGGCTAATCTATTATAATAAATTAAAAAAGGGTGAAATGAACAATGGCAGAAACGAAAAAAGTGATTTTGACCTCTGAGGGCTTGGAGAAACTGGAGAAAGAACTGGAATATCTGACCACCGAAAAACGGCAGGAGGTAGCGGCAAAAATCAAACAGGCGCTGGCATTCGGTGATTTGTCTGAAAATTCGGAATATGATGAGGCGAAAAATGAACAGGCACAGGTAGAGGAGCGGATTAAAGCCCTTAACAATATGCTGAAAAATGTTCAGATTATTGAGGAAGAAGACATTGATACCAAACGGGTCAGCCTGGGGAGCAAGGTAAAGGTTCTGGATATGGAACTGAACGAGGAAATGGAGCTGACGGTGGTGGGTTCTGCAGAGGCGAACCCAAGCGATAATAAAATCTCGGACGAATCCCCCATCGGGAAAGCCTTGTTAGGACAGCGGAAAAATAAAATTGTAGAAGTGGAAGCCCCCGCAGGAAGCTTTCAGATGAAGATACTGACCATTACGAAATAGAGAGAAAGGCAGAGTGATACCATGAGCGAACGTCAGGGAGAGACGCAGCAGGACTTAAACGAAATTTTACAAATTCGGAGGGACAAGCTTTCCGAATTACAGGAAGCGGGCAAGGATCCGTTTACCGTAACTTCTTATGATAGGGATACTTATACCACTGAAATTACAGAGCATTATGATGAGCTGGAAGGAAAAACAGTTTCTGTAGCCGGCCGGCTGATGTCCAAGCGGGGCATGGGCAAGGTGTCTTTTGCCGACCTGCGGGATCGGTACGGTAAAATTCAGCTGTATGTGAAAATTGACGAGCTGGGCGAGGAGCCTTATAAGGAATATAAGAAATTTGATATCGGCGATCTGGTTGGCGCACGGGGCGAGGTGTTTAAAACTCAGCGGGGCGAGGTTTCCGTAAAGGTGAAGGAAATTACACTGCTGGCAAAGTCCTTACAGCCGCTGCCGGAAAAATTCCATGGCTTGAAGGATGTGGATTTACGGTATCGGAGACGGTATGTTGACTTGATTATCAACCCCGAGGTGCGGGAAACGTTTGAAAAGCGCAGTGCGGTCATTCGGGAAATCCGTGCATTTATGGATGAGCGAGGCTTTATGGAGGTAGATACTCCTATGCTCAATACCATCCCCGGAGGCGCTGCTGCCAGACCGTTTATTACCCATCACAATGCGCTGGATATTGATATGTACATGAGAATTGCGACAGAGCTGCACTTAAAGCGACTGATCGTAGGCGGCCTTGAGCGGGTGTATGAGATGGGGCGGATTTTCCGGAATGAAGGAATGGACGTAAAGCACAATCCGGAATTTACGACCATTGAATTATACCAGGCTTATACCGATTATAAAGGCATGATGGAAATTACGGAATCCATGATCAAGCGGGTTGCCCAAAAGGTTTGCGGTACGCTGCATATCACTTACGAGGGGACGGAAATTGATCTGGAAAAGCCCTTTGCCGTGCTGACCATGACAGATGCGGTTAAGCAATATTCCGGCGTGGATTTTCATGCGCTGGAAACAGATGAGGAATGTGCGAAGGCCGCCCGGGAAAAGGGCGTGGAAATTGAACCGGGAATGACCAAGGGGAAAATCATCAGCGAAATGTTTGAAGCGTTTGTGGAGGACAAGTTGATTCAACCTACCTTTATCATTGATTATCCGGTTGAAATTTCTCCGCTGGCAAAAAGAAAGCCCTCCGACCCGTCTCTGACGGAGCGGTTTGAACTGTTCGTATACGGCAGAGAGCTGGCAAATGCTTTCTCCGAGCTGAATGATCCGATTGATCAGCGGGAGCGGTTCTTAAAGCAGGTGGAAGCCAGAAACGCCGGGGACGAGGAAGCCAACATGATGGATGACGATTATATCCTGGCGCTGGAATACGGAATGCCTCCTACGGGCGGCATGGGCATGGGGATTGACCGGCTGGTGATGCTCTTAACAGACAGCAGCTCCATCCGAGATGTGCTCCTGTTCCCGACAATGAAGCCCCTCGACAAGTAAAATTCGAAAAAAACCAGTGTTTATGCGGGTTTCGGGAGTTTCCA
>CAKSSZ010000075.1 GCA_934489915.1 uncultured Clostridia bacterium
ACGGATATTTGCCGTTGGCGTTATATCTTGAGAAAAAGTGCCGCCGGGGAATTGCCTGTGATATCAGTGCCCCTTCACTGCAAAAAGCGGTGCGGCACAGTCGGGAATGGGGCGTTCCTTTGGATTGCCGACAGGGAGACGGATTGCTGCCCCTGCTGCCCGGTGAAGCGGACTGTATCATTATTGCCGGGATGGGAGGAATCCTGATTGCGGATATTTTAGAGCAGGGAAAGGATATTTTACAGCCTGATACAACACTTGTGCTCCAGCCTATGACGGCGGTGGAGGAGCTTCGGGATTATTTAAAAAATGCCGGGTTTTGTATCACAGCAGAAGATATGGTATTACAGGAAGACAAGCTGTATCACGCCTTTGCGGCACGGCGGGGAGAGTGGGTGGAGCATGTATTCTCAAGCCACCCGTTGTATCCGATTTATTTGAAACGGGAAATCCGTCAGGAATCGGAAATTCTTCAAAAAATGGGCGGCTACCGCGGGGCGGAATATCAAAAGCATTTGCAGAGATTGCAGCAAATGCAGGAAGAGGAAAGGCGGTATGGACAATGCCAATAGTAATGGAAATCAGAAATTGGATTGACGGATTTGCCCCCTATGATACGGCGGAGGAATGGGATAACTCCGGCCTTTTATTTGGTAAGAGTCAGCAAGCGGTACATCATGTTTGCGTTGCGTTGGACGTAACGGAAGGGGTGCTGGAGGAATGCGTGGCAATGGGCGCAGATTTGCTTTTGACGCATCATCCTTTCTTATTTTCTCCTCTTCGCCGAATGACAGATGAAACCTATCAGGGAAAGCTTTTGTGGAACGCTGCCGATCATGGAATATCGCTGCTTTGTGCACATACCAATTTAGATCAGTCTAAGGACGGGATCAACGCTTACTTGTGTGATTTACTTGGAATCATAAATGAAGAAGCAACGGTTCCGTTTCGTACCGGTGTGCTGCAGCAGCCTATGCCACTCCATTCCTTTTTGCAGCGTGTGCAGGAATATTTAGGTTGTATGGGTTTAAAATTCTCCGGGGATCCGGAGCGGCAGATCAGGCAGGTGAGCGTTTGCTCCGGCAGCGGAAGCGAGTTTATGAGTGAGGCTGCCTTGAAGGGATCTGATTTACTGTTGACGTCAGATACAAAATACCACGATCATCAGGCTGCAACGGAGCTGGGGATCTGCCTGGCAGACGCAGGGCATTTTGAAACGGAACAAATTATTTGCCCTATTTTGGCAGAACGGCTGAAACAGGAATTTCCGGATGTGACCGTTGCACTGGCTCAGTCGCACCGTGGGTTTTATCGGTATTTATAATGCGTTAGAAAAAAGCACTGTAAAAAAATCAATTGTTTTTTTACAGCGCTTTTGTTTGTTGAAAGATTAATCGATGGTATAGTAACCGTTCACAGCCTGACCGATGGGGGAGAGGTAGTTATGATCGGTCAAACGGATTAACACACGGTAGTCCCCCTTCTCTGTTTTTCTTCCGTAAGGGCATACAATGCTCTTTTTTGTGGGCTTTGTAACGGAGCCTGCTCCAAGGGAAACAGGGACTGTCTGCATGGAAAGAAATTCATCCGCTCCGTCTGCTCTGCGGCGATAAGTGATGAACTGCGCCCAGACTGTCAGAGTATTTTTGCTATAGTTTGCTAAGGAAAGAGTGGCGGTGCCGTCATCTTCTATGGAGATGTCCTCTACCGTGATTCGGCGTTGTGCTGCGTCGTCCAAGGGCAGTATTTTCGCCTGATCCTCAGCCAATGTTGCCCGGTCGACTTGTTCCTTTTCTGCCTCCGACATAATGGTGGTTTGAGCAAGTCCTGCGTCCCCGCAATAGCCTTTTCCGGTTCCGGAGGATTGATAATAAATCGTTACTTCTGTATTGTCTCCTGTTTGGAAGGTAAGATATTGCCGCTCCCATTGGGTGTTTTGAAATTTCATGGCAGCCTTCACTTCCCGCACACCCATGGTAATTTTGGTATCTCCTTCTACCTTTGCCCAGCCGGACAAGGTGTAAGTGGTGTTTTTGGATAAACCGGTGATTTTCTGGAAAATTGTGTTTTCACCCGCTCCCAGGCAGACGGAATAATTTCCGGCACGGGTGCGTGCATCAACATTACTCCAGGAGGATTCGTTGATGAGGGAGACGTTGGCTCCTTCTGTTGTCCAATAACGCAGATCGCCGTAGCCAAAGGCTGCATTGCGAATTCGGTTCATATAAATTACATTCGGGGATTCATAATATTCATCGTATTGTTTGCCGGGATGACAGCCGGTATCCAGTAAGGATGCGCCCGGTGCATATGCCCCCATGTAGCTTCCGCTTTCAATTCCGTCAATGGAAGTGCCGGCGGTAAGATAGGAGCTGTTGTCTGCCAAGCGGAAATCACCTTGCTCCGGTGCCTTGAAATCTGCCGTTGCTTTAACTGTACCGATAAAGGGATTGGGATCCATAGTATAATCCCACTTCGCCTTTGCTTTGGAAAGCGTTTTCACCAGGTTGTACTGAAAGACCGTATTATCCGGAATGGATTTGGTAACGGTACCGTCAAACAAATTATTCACAAACCGTGTGCCGTATAAATCTCCGTTGACCCGTGCGCCGGAGCAAACGGAGGACAACGGACCGGTTTTGTAAGATGTATTGTTATATACCAGAATATAGTTTGCCGGGTTATTCAAACGAATGGCGGAGTCGGTCATGTTCCAGATTACATTTCCGTATATGATATAATTTTGCACACACGGATCCAGGTAAATACCCATCCCCAAATGACTGCTGATGGTGTCGTGAACGGTGTTGTATCGGATTACGGTATTGTTTGCGTCTGTCATATTGGTATAAATGGCTGCCGTATCCCACGTCATGGTACTGGAATGAAACAGATCGTTATACTGAATCAGGGAGGAACGTCCGTTGTGCAGCGTCAGCAGCTCACGGCCACCATCAGATACGGTGTTATGACTGAATACCGCCCGGTTACCTGCAAGATTGATAGAACCGATAAAATTTGAGTTGTAATTCATATTGGTAAGCTTATTATTGATAAAACGGTTATCGGAGCCTTTATCCTGCAGCAGGGTAAAGGAGGCATAGGATAAATCGCTGTTTTTCAGCAGATTGTGGTGTCCTTTAAACTGATGCCCTGCCACATTTCTTTTAAAGCTGTGTGCGGCATAGCGAGCGGTGATATTGTTCAAGGTGCAATAGGCTGTATTTTGATTGGAGGTGATTCTTCCGCCGATGAGAGTAAGCCCGTCCAGCGTCACATTTTCTACTCCGGATAAATCCACCGTCTCGGTTCTTTTTTTCACTTCAACATTCATGGAAGCGGGGGTATTGTTTGACCACATGATCAGTTTTTTTGTATCCTTGTCATAGTACCATTCGTTTTGACAGCTTAAAAATTCCCGTTTTCCCATAAGAACGTAGGGAGATTTTTTTTTAACGTCATAAGCATTGTTTGCGTTGGGAGAGAACGGACTGTTCAGTGTAATGGTGTGGGTTGCTGCGTCATACCCTGTTACCGTTCTGTTCCAGAAAATCCAGCGTGAACCGCCAAGAATCCATGCAGTAGAACCAACAGGATTGATGCCGTCCGGCAATGCGGAATCAATCAGCTTAGTACGGTCGGATGCATCCACATCCGTTGCGGCAGACATGGTAGGGTAGAGCAGTGATCCGGCATTGTCCGGCCAGCGTGCCTCGTAGGCAAAATCGCCGTTTACCAAAACCATATTTTGATCTGTCAGCGTCCAGTTCATCGGTGCTTCATATAAATGATCTTCCGCCAGAGGGATCCACTGCTCTATTGCTTCGCAGGCTGAAATAACCGGTGTTTCACCGGGATATGCCAAAAATGCGGTGCCGGATTTCGGCTTTAAAACTTCCCGGTATACACCCTCCCGAACATAACACCGGTCTCCGGAGAGCATCACTGATGACGCCTGCTGCAAGGTAGC
The DNA here is from genome assembly GCA_934489915.1 of uncultured Clostridia bacterium. GTDB lineage: Bacteria > Bacillota > Clostridia > HGM11514 > HGM11514 > SIG438. The sequence goes on from CAKSSZ010000075.1 coordinate 3,971, forward strand.
AAAGGGGGCATCGACCGTACCCGGGTTGCTGTTCTTTCCGTCGGGGGATACATAGTAGGTAGCTCCTTCTTCCACGACGGATGGGTTTTCCTGCCAGACGTTGTCCAGTTGGTTAATATAGCTTGCCAGCTGGTCAGAAATTACCTGATCCTCTGCAATATTCGGGTGACTGTTGGTAGCGCTCATTCCGAAGGTGGAGAAACGGAAAAAGTGAATCTTGTTTGCTTCCCCTCCGGCAGCTGTTACTGCCCGCTCTACATAATCGCCGTAACCGCCTTTCGGCTTGGCACAGCAAATAACAGTGGCATTTGGATAGTTGCCTTTGATGTTCTCTAAAAAGGTGCAGTATGCCTGGTAAAATTCTTCCCCCTTTTGCCCGTTAGTCCCTGATTCATCGTTGGTTCCTAAGAATACCACGACCACTTGGGGAATATAAGCAGTAAAGTCCCATTTGGTGCCGCTGTCATAGCTGGCAAGCTCGTATTGCTGCGCCATGGTTTTTAAATTGGCATAACCGGCTAAATTGGCATATAGCCCTTTGCCGGAACTTGCAATCAGATTGGCTTGTGCCCCAAACCGGCGGGCGGTCACGGTGGCGTAGGAATACCAGGAGTCGGTATTATCCGGCACCTTGTCCTTTTGGGTTCCGAATTCGTCCATATTACCGTAGCCAACGGTATAGGAATCTCCTACAAATTCCATTTTACGGGTTTTCTCTCCTGCCGGAATTATGGTAAATCCGTCAATGCTGACTGTCTTTGCGTACAGGAACAAACCCACTTCATTGGAGCGGGTGACCTTAACCGTGTGACCGCCCCGGGGTAAATTTTCAGCCAGGGTAATCCAACCGCCTGCGCTTACATCAACCCGCTGTACATCACCGTCATCTACCGTAATGTTTACATAGGCTTTGCCGGTACGCTCCACTTTTGTAAACATTTTTGCCGTGGTCCCGACAAAATAAAAGGAGAAACCGGATTGGGGGAAATTAAGTGTGTATCCTTTGTTGCTGACCAACTGTCCTCTGCCTAAGAGCTGAACAGAGGATGCGGAAATATCAAATTCCTTTTCGGCTGCCTGTGCCGTCAGACCGGTGCACAACGAAAGTGCCATCACAAGACACAGCCAGCATGCCATCATTCGTTTCATAGTTCCACTCCTTTTTGAAAAAATTCTTGCATTCAGCATGTTTTATGCTATAATAATATTATATAGGAAGCGAAGAGGAAAGTCAATACGGAAAATCAAAGGCGGTGTTTTTTTGATTCATATAAAAGAAGCCATTGTAGTTGAAGGGCGATATGATAAAATTAAGCTTTCTCAGGTGACGGACGCATTTATTTTAGAGACCAACGGATTTCGGATTTTTAAGGATGCGGAAATGCGTAATTATATCAAGCGATTGGCGGCCGAATGCGGGATTGTGATTTTAACCGATTCCGATCGGGCAGGTTTTTTGATTCGCAATCATCTAAAGTCTTTTTTACCCCGGGAGCAGATTAAGCAAGCCTATATTCCGGAGCAAAAGGGAAAGGAAAAGCGAAAAATAAAGCCGTCAAAAGAAGGGTTGCTTGGGGTAGAAGGAATGGAGGAGATGGTTTTGCTGGAGGCTCTGCGCCGTGCCGGGTGTGTTGCGGGAGATGCTTCCGGAAACAAGATGGAGCTGAGTCAAAGTGATTTATATGCGGACGGATTGCTTAGCGGCAGCGGTTCGGCGGAATACCGCCGCCGTTTTTGTGCGGCAGTCGGGCTGCCTCAAAGGCTTTCCGGAAAGGATTTTTTGGCCGGAGTGAACCGCTTGCTTACGCCGAAAGAATACCGTGGAATACTTTCTGAGATAAAAGAAGAAAAAAGCAGATAATTTATGAAAATTAAAGCAATTTTAAGATATTTTAATGTAATTACACTATTTTGTATTTGGCGGGGGTTGCATAAATTCCGGTTTTGGATTATTATAACATTAGCACTCGGGAAATAAGAGTGCTAAAAAGAAGAATTTATTAAAACAGGAGGTATGTTTTATGAATATCAAACCTTTGGGTGACCGTGTTGTCATCAAAATGCTGGAAAGCGAAGAGAAAACCAAGAGCGGAATTATTCTGACCGGCTCTGCCCAGGAAAAACCGCAGGTAGCAGAAGTCGTTGCTGTTGGCCCCGGCGGAATGATTGACGGGAAGGAAGTTAAGATGGAGCTGGCGGTTGGAGATAAAATCATTGCTTCCAAATATGCCGGAACCGAAGTAAAGCTGAACGATGAAGAGTACATCATTGTTAAGCAGAGCGACGTGCTGGCTAAGGTTGAATAGTAGAGGAGGATTTCATTATGTCTAAAGAAATTTTATATGGTGAAGAAGCAAGAAGAGCCTTGGAACGGGGCGTTAATCAATTGGCAGATACAGTAAAAATTACATTGGGACCGAAAGGAAGAAACGTTGTACTGGATAAGAAATACGGCTCTCCTTTAATCACCAATGACGGTGTGACCATCGCAAAGGAAATTGAGCTGGAAGATCCCTTTGAAAATATGGGCGCTCAGCTTGTGAAAGAGGTTTCTACAAAGACCAATGACGTTGCAGGCGACGGTACCACAACCGCTACTCTGCTGGCACAGGCAATCATCCGTGAAGGTCTTAAGAATGTAGCTGCCGGCGCAAACCCCATGGTTGTGAAAAAGGGTATTATGAAAGCAGTTGCTACGGCAGTGGAATCTGTTAAGGCAGGCAGCAAGATTGTATCCGGGAAAGATGACATTGCAAGAGTTGCTGCTGTATCCTCTGCAGACGAAACCATTGGTCAGCTGATTGCCGATGCGATGGAAAAAGTTACCCATGACGGTGTTATTACAGTAGAAGAATCCAAAACCGCAGAAACCTATTCCGAGGTAGTAGAAGGAATGCAGTTTGACCGCGGTTATATCTCTCCTTACATGGTAACCGATACAGAGAAAATGGAAGCTATTATCGATGACGCTTACATTTTGATTACCGATAAAAAGATCAGCAATATTCAGGAAGTTCTCCCGATCTTGGAACAGATCGTTCAGCAGGGTCAAAAGCTGTTAATCGTTGCCGAGGATGTAGAAGGAGAGGCTCTGACCACTTTGGTACTG
>CAKSSZ010000076.1 GCA_934489915.1 uncultured Clostridia bacterium
AAGATTGCGGAAAATTTGCCTTTCAAAACCGCATGGGGTTCAACCCTCTTAAGCCTTTCGCTGACATTCATCAATTGGTCTTCACATGCCGATTAAAAACCCAAGACGGGAGCGGATTAGGCAAACCGAGAGCAACTTTAAGGCGCAAGCTACTTGCGGTTAGATGATTTGCTACTGTCTTTTGTTTTAAGGTCGGCATACGGAGAAAAATCGATGGCTGTTTGCCTGAGGGACGCCCCGCAGGGGGTAAAATCCGCACAATCAATTTCTGCTGCAGTGGGCGAGATTTTAGCGAGGGAAGAACTGAGTGTTCTTCTCCGAAGCGGCCGCCGGAGGGGCGGCAATCGGGCTTACAGACATCCTTTTTCGCAGTACAGCCGAGAAGGGGGGACAGGGGGGGAGCCCCCCTGAAGAAATAATTGAAGAACTTATAAGTCTATAGAAACTTAATCAATAGTTGGAAGAACCGGCTGAAACAGCATGGTTTTAAAAAACCCCTTAAAACAAGCGGTTGTGGTTTGTGCCTCAAAGGGGAAAAGCTTCTTCAAACTTTCAAGTTCTCCCCCTTGCCGGCTCAAAACCCAAGACGGGAGCGGGAGGGGCAAACCGAGAGCGGGGGCAAGGCGAAATCAGGTTGAGAGCGGAGCGCAGGAAACGGCGCAGGGAAAATAGGCAAGAAAAACAACCCAGATAACAAGCAGAAAATGCGCAAGGAACAATGCAGAAAACAACATTCCCCGAATGGGTGCGGGAATCAAAATAAATCGGAAAGGTGGAATATTCATGCTATTTCAATGGATCTCTTGGATCCGGAAGGGAATGCAGCGGCTCCTTCTGGAGGAAAACGCCGGGGAGGAGCTGCCCATATCCGACAAAATGCGGCAGGCGGTGGAGCTATGGTCTGCCATCTACCGCCAGGAGGCACCCTGGCTTTCGGAGGAAGGGGTGTACGGCTTGGAGGTGGCGGGGGTGCTTGCCTCCGAGCTGGCACGGATGGTCACGGTGGAGATGGAAAGCCGCCTGACGGGGGCTCGGGGCGACCTGTTAAACGACAGCTACCAGCAGCTGCTGGGGCAGATCCGCACGGTGACCGAGCTTGCCTGCGCCAAGGGGGGCGTATGCTTCAAGCCTTATCTTTCCCAGGGGAGGATCCGGATTGACTGGGTGCCGGCGGAGGAATTTTTACCCCTTTCCTATGATTCCAACGGGCAGATCACCGGGGCGGCATTTCTCAGCCGCTTAAAGCAGGGGCGGAGCATTTTTAACAAGATTGAAATGCATTACCAAAAGGACGGTCAATATTATGTGGAAAACCGGGTGTACCGCGCCCGCAGCGAATCTGAGCTGGGGCGGGAGGCCGCCTTAACCGATGTGCCCCAATGGGCGGAGCTGGCGCCGATCACCTGCCTTTCGGGGATTCGCCACCCGCTGTTTTCCTACTTTAAAATGCCCTTTGCCAACTGCGTGGATGAGGATTCGCCCTTGGGGGTTTCGGTCTTTGCCCGGGCGGTTTCCCTGTTGGAGCAGGCAGATCGGCAGTATTCCCGGCTGCTCTGGGAATTTGAAGGCGGGGAGCTTGCCATTGACGCATCGGCAGACGCTCTCCGCTATGACGGGAATCATCCGGCGGGAACCCTCCCCAAGACCCGGGACAGGCTGTTTCGGGGGCTGGCGTTAGAAGGGGGCGACGGCGGGGATTTCTATCAGGTCTTTTCTCCGGAGCTGCGGGATTCTTCCCTCATTCGGGGGCTGAATGAAATTCTCATTCGGATTGAGGACGTGTGCGGCTTTGCCCGGGGGACGGTTTCTCACATCGATGACGAGACCATCCGCACCGCCACGGAGCTGAAGGCAATGAAGCAGCGCACCTACGCCCTGGTGCGGGATACCCAAAAATCCTTACAGGGCGCACTGGAGGGGCTGGTGGCAGCTATGGATGAGCTGGCGGATTTGTATCAAATGGGGTCGGAGGGAGAGTGTCACATTTCCTTTGACTTTGACGACTCGGTGGTGTGCGACAGAGAGCAGGAATTTGCCGAAAAACGTCAGCTGGTGGCGGACGGCATTATGCAGCCCTGGGAATTTCGGGCTTGGTATTTCGGTGAGGACGAGGCAACGGCGAAGGCACGGACTGTCTCTTCTCTATAAAATTTGCCCGCAATGGCGTAAAACTACGGTTCACGGCTGAGGCGACCAGCGTAAAAAAGCGTAGTGAAGAAAGGAAGGGTTGGCATGAAACGAGAGTTTCTCAAGGGACTGGAGCTTTCTGAGGAGCAGATCGACCGGATTATGGCGGAATACGGCCGTTCGGTGGAACGCTTTAAGGAGGACGGTCAGACCATCGCTCAGTTAAACGACCGGCTGGAGGAAGCCAACAGAGAGCTGGCGGCGCTGCGGGAATATCACCCGGAGGAGCTGAAAAAATCGGCTGAGGAATGGAAGGCACGGGCGGAGCAGGCAGAGCGGGAGAGCGCAGTGCGGGAGCGGGATTCCCTGCTGCGGGAAGGCTTGGGTGAGTGGCAGTTCAGCTCGGAATATGCAAGACAGGGTGTGTTCCGGGAGCTGCGAGCCCTCCCCCTCACGGTGGAAAACGGCGCCATTGCCGGGTTAAGCCAGGCGGTGGATGCCATCCGGGAAAAGAATCCGGACGCATTTGTGCAGGGAGAAAAGCCCCAATTTGCGGCTGCGGTGCGCTCTGCTGTGCCGGAGACGGAGGCGCAGATCCGTTCTGTGATGGGTCTGCCGGAGTGATTTTTTTAAGGAGGATGAGCAAGAATGGCAAACAGCATTGGATTATTCAAGCAGTACATTAATTTGTTGGACGAGGTGTATCAAAACGCTTCGGTAACGGCGCAGCTGGACTGCGACAGCGCATTGGTGCGCCCCGGCGCAAACGCAAATGAGATCATTATTCCCAAGATTACCATGGACGGGCTGGGGGATTATTCCCGGGCGAACGGCTATACGGCGGGGGATGTGTCTCTGACCAACGAGACGGTGAAGTTTAATTACGACCGTGGCCGTTCCTTCACGGTGGACGCTATGGACAACGAGGAGACGGCAGGGGTGGCATTCGGCAAGCTGGCAAGCGAATTCATCCGTACCAAGGTGGTGCCGGAGCTGGACGCTTTCCGTTTTGCTACCTATGCGGGGGCGAGCAACATTGGGTCGGCTTCCGGTTCTCTGACGGCGGGCAGCGGCATTATTTCCGCTCTGCGGACGGCTGCCACTGCCATGGATGAAGCGGAGGTTCCCATGGAGGATCGGGTACTCTTTATCACCCCGACTCTGTTCGGCATGATTCAGGACATGGACACCACCTCCTCCCGTGAGGTACTCAACCGCTTTGACGCCTGCCAGCTGGTACCCCAGAGCCGGTTCTACACTGCCATTGATTTATACGACGGTGTGACCGACACCAGCGCAGCCACCGGGGGCGTGAATGAAAAGGGCGGCGGATTTGTGAAGGCAAGCGACGCCAAGGACATTAACTTCATGGTCATTCACCGTGGCGCGCTGATTCAGTATACCCGCCATATGGTTTCTAAAATCTTCCGTCCGGAGGAAAACCAGAATGCAGACGGCTGGAAATTTGTGTTCCGTTCCTACGGTCTGGCGGATGTATATGACAACAAGACTGCCGGGATTTATCTCCATAAAAAGGCGTAAGATCGGCAGTGGGAAGGGAGGAACAGAAGATGAGACGTGTGGGACAGGAAAGAAATCCCAAGCCCAAAAAGAAAAAGGGCGAGAAATAAAAGGGGTACGACCCTTTTCTGCCTGCCGGGCAGCTGCTCGGCCAGGCGGGGGATCATCGGAGGGGAAGGGTTTTACTGACAGGGCGAGCGCCTTCCCCTCCTCTCCTTTCCGGAACAAGAAGGGCGGTGATGGGAGATGACAGGATATGCGGACTATCGCTATTATCAAGAGGTATACGGCGGATGGTGCGTGCCGGAGGAGGCGTTTGCGCCCTTGTCCTTGCGGGCGTCTGCCTTGGCGGATCGGCTGACCTTCGGGCGGGCGTATGAATGCGATCCGGTACGGCTGGCGGTATGCGCCGGTGTGGACGCCCTCTACCGGGAGACCCGGGGGATTGCCTCGGAGCAAAACGACGGGTACTCGGTCACCTATGTACAGGAGGACGGACACCGGCAGGCAGCGGCGGTCATGCGGGAATTTTTGCCGCCGGAGATGACCAATCGGGGGTGCTGGGCATGATGAAAACGAAAGGCAGCGCAACCTTATGGCACCGCAGCCCGGAGGAATCCACCCGGCTGGATTGCTGGGAGCGGATTGCGCTGGGCGAGGTGTATTTCTTCTTAAAAACCCTGACCGGGTTATGTGACGGCGGGGTACAGACGGAGGATGTGCTGATCGTCCGGATCCCCACCGAGGGCGCCTTGCAGGCGGCGGTGGGGGATCGGCTGTGCCTGGGGGATTCACAGGCGGCGACCCCGCCGGGGGACTGCTACACGGTCACCGGCGTATGGGACAACCGAACAGGAACCCCGGCGGTGCGGCATTGGAAGCTGCTGTGCAAATAGGAGGACATCCATGAAAAAAACAGGAGTAAAGGTGATTGTGCAGCCTGCCGACTCCATTTTGTCCGGGCGGGGGCTGGATCGGAACGGGAAGGTGCAAAATTATGTTTCCCGTCAGGCACTCCTGCGGAGCAAGCCCTACACCCCCCGCCACAGCGGTGCGCTGATTGACAGCGGCCGGGTTTTATCCGGTCAGGTGGTGTACGGTGTGAAATATGCGCCCATTGTGTATTACGGCGTGCGGCTGCGGGTGCATATGAAGTTCCGCGGCGGTGGATTGCGGGGGCCCTACTGGTTTGACCGGATGAAGGCGGACTGGGGCGACAAAATCTTAGCCGGTGCGGCAGAGCTGTGCGGCGCAAGAGTGAAGTAAAAAGGGGGAGATCCGATGACCGTAATGGAAGGGATTCGGGATTATTTATCTGCCTGCCCCTATCTGGCGAAGGGGGCGCTGCGGGTGGATTATCTGGGCGACCGCCCCACGGAATACACGGTGGAGGCGGTTCCCTCCGACCGGGTGGTGACCCAATATGCGGACGGGGGAACCCTGCGGGAGTTCTTGTTTTTGTTTGCTTCCCGGGAGGAATATGGCTCGGACGTGCTGCAAAACCTGGAGAACAGCGGGTTTTATGAGCAGTTTTCCGACTGGCTGTCCGCTCAGGATCAGGCGGGGCGGTTCCCCGTTCTGCCCGAGGGGAAGGAGCCGCAGCGGATCGAGACTCTGTCGGGCGGGTATTTGCTGGACGCCCAGGAGCATAGCGCCAGATATCAGATTCAGTGCAGGTTACTTTATTATCAGAAAGGATGAGGAATATGACGTTAGTAAAACGTGCGGGTAAGGTAGCATTTTACGGAGTGCCCGGCTCCGGGGAGGCGGTTACGTATCAGCGGATGAAGGGCTTTACCGAGCTTTCCATCAGCAAAAATCCCAAGGAGTATTCCCGGCAGTATGTGGATGAGGAATTTGAACAGACGGACGTGATCGGCTACAGCCCGTCCATTGCCTACGGCTTTGATTTGTACGAAGGCAACGCCGTGCATGAGGACATTGTGAAAATCACCGACGGGGAGCTGATCGGCACCGACGCTGTGCGCTCCATTCTGCTGGTGGATTTTACCGACGGCAGCGAGACGGACGGCTACAGTGCGGTGAAGCGTGAGTTTGCGGTGATCCCGGACGAGGAGGGCAACAGCATGGACGCATACACCTACAGCGGCAGCTTTAAGGTGAAGGGCAAGAGCGTTGCCGGCAAGGTGACTCTTTCTAACGACACGGCAACCTTTACAGCAAATTAATTTTGACAGCGGCGGCGGGCGGGTGGGACGGAAACGAAAGGAATGATCGGGATGAAAACGGTACAATTGGGCGGGTATGAAGCGAGCTTTGACAATACGGATCCGGCATTTTTAAAAAAATACGAGCAGGCGGCTGCCTATTACACCAGGCAGATCAGCCGGGTGAAGCCCAACGGCTCCGCCAGTGCCATGATGAGCCGGGTGGTGCGGGTGTTTGAAAAAACCTTTGAAATACTGTTCGGTGCGGACGCAGCGGCGCAGATGCTGGGGGAGAGACGGAGCGTGGACGAGTGCCTGTCTATTTATCAGGCACTGGTGACGGCGGTCAATGATTTCTCCGGCACCCTGGAGCAGATTGACCGGATCGGACGATGAGTATTCTGACCCTGCCGCCCGGGGCAGAGGTGGACGGGTATGTGCTGCAGACGGATTTTCGGCTGTGGCTGGAGTTTGAGGAGCAGGTGCGCAAGGTAGACTGCCCGGCGGCGTTGGTGCGGCTGCTGTGCCGCTATTACTGCTCCCCGCCCCCTGCCGATCCGGCAGAGGCGGTGGCGGTGTTGTGCCGGTTTTACTGTCCCGAAGGCGATCAGGGAGGGCGCACCAAAGGGGTGCGGGCATGTGATTTTGAGGTGGACGCTCCCTTGATTTATGCGGCGTTTCTCAGCCAGTACGGGTTGGATCTGACCAAGGCGGAGCTGCATTGGCATTTGTTTTTGGCGTTGTTCTCCGCATTGGGGGAGGAGCAGCGGATTTGCCGGGTGATGGGGTATCGGACCATTGATTTGTCGGCGGTGAAGGATCCGGAGCAGAAGGCGTTTTATCGGCGGATGAAGCGGCAGTATCGCCTGCCCGCTCGGGTGCTGAGCGAGGAGGAGATTGGGGCTGTGATGGAGGGGTTGATGTAGGGGGGGCATCACTTGCGTCTCGCCCCCGCTTCCGGGTTGCCTATCTCGCTTCCGTCTTGGGTTTTCAGTCGGCATACGGAGAAAAATCGATGAATGTTAGTCCGAGGGCCGTTCCGCAGGTGGTAAAATCCGCACAATCAAATTCCGCTGCGGTGGGCGAGATTTTAGCGAGGGAAGAACTGAGTGTTCTTCTCCGAAGCGGCCGCCGGAGGGGCGGCAATCGGGCTTA
>CAKSSZ010000077.1 GCA_934489915.1 uncultured Clostridia bacterium
GGAACGCCGGGAGCAAAAACGGCTGCGGGAGCAATATCTGGCAGATGTGCGCAAGAATCTGCGGGCAACCTTAGAATGCGTCCGTTGGGAAGAATAGATACAAAAACGCAGCGATCGGGGAATTTGACCGCTGCGTTTTTTAGATCCTTATTTTAATAAAAAAACCACGGTAGTGATCAGAGCTGCTGCGGCAAATAGCAGGAACAGGCGGGTGAGAGCGTGCTTTTTATCGGCAGGCGGAACGCTTTGAGCAAGACTTTGATGGTACCGATCAATGATCCGCTGGGCTTCTTTCACAATTCCGTCCTCCGAGGCGTAATATTCCCGTTCTCCCAGATCCTTTTTTAAAATCAGAATGGCTTGCTCCACATAACCGGAGTCAATCTTTTGAATTACAACAACATTTCTGGATTTTCCATAAATCATTCCCATTCCTCCTTCATTATTTTGTCTTTATTTTTTACCATTTTTAAAAATTCATGCACTTTTCTTGCCAGGACAGAAAAAATATGATATGATGAAAAAGGAAACAATGTTTTTCTTTGCCGCGCGGCGTTTGAATGAGGAAAAATGAAGAACGGGAAGTGAAGAAGATGAGACGCTTTACTTATCAGAATACGTTTAAAAAGGATCGGCAGGTCTGTATCACCAGAAGCGAATGGGATCATCCCATTGAGGCTGAGTTACATTCCCATGAATTCATGGAATTGGTTTATGTTGCAAAGGGGACGGGGCATCACCGGATAGACGGCGAGCGTTACGATGTGACAAAGGGATGCCTGCTGCTGATCAATTACGGGCAAACCCACGCATTTCAAATGGAAGCGGATTATCTGTTTTACAACATTTTGATGAAGCCGGATTTTTTAGCGGAGCAGCTTGTCAATATTGGGAACGCTTTTGAAATTTTATCTTTAACCGCTTTTGCGGATTTTCAAAGCCTGGTGAACGACCGGGTGCAGATGGTGAAGTTTTCAGGGTCGGAGGTGCTGTTAATGGACGACATTGTCCATGCGCTGTATGCGGAATATGCAGGGGACTTAGTCGGGCGGACAACTATGATGAAAAGCTATATTACATTACTGTTGACTTGGGTGTTTCGTAAAATGTCGGTAGGCCTTTCCCAGAACAGCATGAATTCCGAACGAATCCCGGCAGAGATTCTGGATTATTTGGAAAAACATTACCAGGAGAAAATTTCTTTAAACGAGCTGGCAAAAAAATGCTTATACCAACCGGCCTATTTCAGTACTGTTTTTAAGGCATGTTACGGGATTACGCTGACAGAATATCTTCAGCGCAAACGGATTGAGCACGGCTGCCGCCTGCTGCGGGAGACGGATTTATCGGTGGAAGAAATCGGCCGGCAGGTGGGGTATGAGGACAATGTGCGTTTTTATCGCTATTTTAAAAAAATCTGCGGGATGACGCCCAATGTTTACCGAAATCAGGAAATCAAAAAATAGTTTGGTTTTTACAAAAAAATTGCTGTTGAAAAGCAGCATTTTTTTTATTACAATAAAACTATAGGAAGATGGAATAAATTCAATTTTCCGCAAAAAAACAAAAGGAGTGGTATCATGATGAAAAAAACAACGGTTTTATGCCTGGTGCTGACATTGCTGGTAACGGCGGCGTCTCTCTCGGCAGCAGCGGCAAGCGATCCGTATTTTTCCGGCAGCGGAACAGAGGCGGATCCTTACCTGATTCAGACGCCAAAGGATTTGGCAACCTTGGTTTATTTAACCACTGATTACGGTTTGAAGGACGATAACGAAAATCTTTATTACGACACATCCGCTTATACCATCCCCTCAGGGGAAAGCTGGACAAACAACGGCAAGGCGGGCTACTATTGCGGCAGATGGGGAAACCCCAGCCCGATCCGCTATTATAAAATGACTGCGGATTTGGACATGAGCGGCTATGATTTTTCAAAAGGCGGCATCGGCGGCGGGAACAGCAATGTGGCATTTGCCGGTCACTTTGACGGCGACGGCCATGTGATCCGCAACTGGAAGAGCAGCGGCAGCGGTACCTGTGACAACAACGGTATCTTTGCCCAGGCGCATTTTGGGAATGTACCCGGACAAGGCATTTACAATTTGGGTGTAGAGGGTGCGTCTGTTACGGTGAACGGCGGCCATTGCGGCGTGTTGGCGGGCTGGATGAGCTCTTGGGGGAGCGCAGGTACTCCCGGTATTTTTAATTGCTATGTGAAGGATTCGGAAACCGTACGTGCCGGAGGGAGCAGCGACGGGAGCGACGCAAACGGCGCCATGGTCGGTTATGTGGATATGGCAAGCGGAGAGACCAATCATGTTTTATGGATCAGCGGCTGTTATGTGAGCAATGTATCTCTGAATCAGTCCGGTTCGGCCGGCAACACGGCGGAAACCAGCAACCCGGGCGGCATTGTGGGGCGGTATAACCATCGTTGGGTAGCCAGTCATCGGCTGCAGCTGAAGGATTGTTATACTTATAGCGCTGATACGGCAAAGAATTTGCCGGTGGTAGGCATCGTCCCCGTGAATGAAGAAGGGGGCCCCGGCTGTAAGAACACCATTACCTTTGAAAATTGCTATCAGCCGGAAACGGACTCTACCTGGCTGAAGGCGAGCGGATTGGAGAAAAGCAGCGTACCGGGGAGCAGCGATGCTCATGTCAGTGGCACAGGCAATCTGGCATCTCCTGTTGCTTCGGATTTTACTGCCGGTGTCTATCAGGAAGATGTTCTGCTGGCAAACGGAGGCTTGCCCGTATTCCCCAGGGAATATAGTTACATTACCAATACCTTGGAAGCCGGTGAAAATGGAGCCTTAAGCGTAACGCCGGTAGAGGGCGAGGTCAGACAGGACGGGAACAAGGTATATATCAAACAAGGCAGCGGCCTGACGGTGACGGCAGAGCCTGCGGAATTTTACAGATTGTCCTCTCTGACCTATCAGGGGCAGGATCAGATCGAGAATTTTGTAACCGGTACAGCAAATTATCCCTTTGAAAGCCTGGAAGACGGCGGCACTTGGATTGCTTCTTTTGAGAAGGTCAAGCCTTCCGTGGTTGTGAACTCCACCGTGCGCACGGGAATCTATAATGATGCGCCTTCTGCGGTGGCATATGCAAAGTTCAGCGGGTTACATCCGTCGGAGTACGGGATGTTTTTGCAGCGTGCTTCCGGGACGGGGAAAGAGCTTCAGCTGGAGGCGAAAGGAAATGCAGACGGGCAGTTTGCCATCCGTGTGTTCGGCGAGGGCGTGAAAACGGGTAGCTTTACCATGCAGCCTTACTTTATTGCCAACGAGGGGGATGACCCTCAGCGGGGAGATAAAACGGACAGCTTCAGCTTGGAGCAATAGAGGCAGAGAAGGGAGATTGTTATGACAAAAAAACTGTTAGCGCTTTTACTGACCTGCCTGTTGATACTATGCAGCGTTCCGGCTGTCACAATGGCAGACGGTGATCCCTATTTTGCGGGCAGTGGAACAGAAGCAGATCCTTACTTGATTCAAACGCCGGAGGATTTGGCAACTCTGGTGTATCTGACCAACGATTACGGCAAAAAAGATAAAGACGGAAATCCTTATTATGACACCGGCAGCAGCTTTACGGTGCCGGGAACCGATACCGTCTGGCAAGTACATGGCAAGGCAGGCTACTATTGCGGCAGATGGGGGAATCCCAGCCCGATCCGTTATTATAAAATGACTGCGGATCTGGACATGAGCGGATATGATTTTACCCAAGGCGGCATTGGCGGCGGAAATGTAGATACAGCTTTTTCCGGGCATTTTGACGGAAACGGTCATGTAATTCAGAACTGGAAAAGCAGCGGCAGCGGTACCTGTGCCAATAACGGTATTTTTGCCCAAGCGCATTTTGGGAATGTTCCCGGGCAAAGCATCGTTAATTTGGGCGTGGAGCATGCCTCTGTTACAGGCAGCGGCGGGCACTGCGGTGTGCTGGTTGGCCTGCTGTATTCTTGGGGCAATCAGGACAATACCGGGATTTTTAACTGCTATGTGAAGGATTCGGAAACCTTGCGTGCCGGAGGGAGCAGCGACGGGAGCGACGCAAATGGCGCCATGGTCGGTTATGCGGATATGGATAGCAGCGAGGACGGCCACCGTTTAACGATCAGCGGCTGTTATGTAAAAAATGTAGCGCTCAATCAGGTTGGCTCCGCTGGGAATGTGCCGGAAGCCAGCAACCCGGGCGGCATTGTGGGGCGGTTTAACCACCGTTGGAAATTGAACCATCGGCTGCAGCTGAAGGATTGCTATGCTTACGGTACAGAAACGGCAAAGAATCTGCCGGTAGTGGGCATAAGTCCTGTGAATGAAGAGGCGGCGCCGGGCAGCAAGAATACGATTACTTTTGAAAATTGCTACCAGCCGGAAACCGATACCGCTTGGCTGAAGGCAAGCGGGTTGGGGAGTGCAGACGCCGAAAAAGATCATGTGATCGGCACCGGCGGCTTGCAGGCTCCTGCGGCAAGCGATTTTGGAGCAGGGCTTTATACGGATGACACTTTGGATGTGAATGATGCGTTGCCGTTGCTGCAATGGGAATTTGAAAGAATCAAAAACCAGTCCAGCTCGGAAATTACGGTAAGTATCGACGAGGGCGGCACAGTATCCCATTCCGGAAACGCAGTCCAGGACGGTGATCGGCTGACAGGCATTATCGGCCGTGCCTTCACGCTGCAAATTAAGTCAGATGCGGGCTTTATGCCTGTGTGTACCTTTGACGGTGCAGAGGTTGCAGTTTCCGGCGGCGTGTTGTCCGTCCCGGTGACGAAAGCGGCACATCAAATTTCCATTACCTTCCGTGAGATGAAGAACATGGGGACGGAATTTTATGTGGATCCCATGAACGGAAGTGATACCAACGACGGTAACTCGCCGGATGCGGCATTTCAAAGCTTGCAGGCGGCGAAAGAAAAGGTTTCCTCTTATCGGCAAAATAATATGCTGGGGCAGGGAACCGTGTATGTGAATTTGCGGGGCGGTTATTATCCGATGGAGCAAACTCTGACCTTCTCTGTGGATGATTCCGGTACGGAAGAGCAGCCGATTGTATACCGTTCTTATCAGAACGAAAGAGCGGTTCTGACCGGTGCGCAGTCGCTGGACGCCTCTCAGATAGAAAGGGTAACGGATGAAGCACTGCTGAACCGTTTGTCCGAAAGCTATGCCAAGGATCACCTGTATATGTTGGATTTAAAGGCACAGGGAGTTGCACTGCCGCCCCTGCGCAGTAATTCCAATACCAGTGGAATGCGCTTTTATATGAACGGCTCGGCTCTCATCAATGCCCGTTGGCCCAATGACGATAAAACCGGCGAGCAGTATTTTGTGAGAGGACAGCCCGTAGATTTAACCAAGGAGCAACAGGGCAAATATAATGGCGGCGGGCAGCCTGTTGTGATGGAATATACCGATCCGTCTAACAGAAGCGCCAAATGGAACATTAAGAAAAATGATGTATTCCTGGGCGGCGCCATTGCTTATCTGTGGTGGCCGGAGTGCTTGCTGATCGATCAGCTGGATGCGGACAAAAAGCAGGTGATCACCGCCTCTTCTGCTGCTTACGGCCAGGATACTTATACTTCCAAAACCGAACGGTATCTCTATTTTGAGAACCTGTTTGAAGAAATTGATCAGCCGGGAGAAAGCTACTTGGATCGGGAAACCGGTATTCTGTACTTCTATCCCATCGGTTCTGTGAAGAATGCAACGTTGTCACTTTCCCAAACCGGTGCGGATTTGATCCGGGTGCAGGGGGCGTCTTATCTGACCTTCCAAAACATTGATTTTGTGGAAAGCTGCGGCAATGCACTGAGCTTGTCCGGGGAGCATATCACCGTTGACGGGAGCAAGATTCACGGAATCGGCAAAAGCGGTGTTGAGGCTTCCGGTACCGATTTGATCGTGAAAAACTGTGACATTTATGATTTTGCTTCTTACGGAATTCTGCTTTCCGGCGGAAATCGGGAAACCTTGCAGCCTTCCGGAAATGTGATTACCAATAATAAGATTCATGGCGGCTACGGCGCAGTTGCTACCGGAATTCAGGCCGGGGGAGTGGGACATACCATTTCTCATAATGAAATGTTTGATTTTTCCATCCAGGCTATCCGGTATGACGACATGAACAACAGCGTGATTGAATATAATCAAATTTATGATACCCAGCTGTTGAACGCAGACGGCGGCGCTATTTATGCCGGGCGGAACAGCACTGACCTGGGCAATCTGATTCGGTATAATTACTTCCATGACATCGGAGGGCATATCGGCGCTCACGGTCAACAGTCCATCTTTACCGACGATGGCGAAATCGGACCTGCTATTTACGGGAATATTTTCTATAAGGGCGGCTTGCCTAATTTCCCGATCAAAACCAACGGCGGTCAGTTCCATCAGATTTACCAAAATATTTTTATGGACAACAAGGTTGGCGTATATATGCAAAACTGGGGGCAGTCCGGCACCGGCGTCAAAAATGAGATGATCCCTGCCGTTTGGTGGATCGGAATCATTTCTGCCACTACCTTTACAGACAGAAGCAAGCTGCTGTACAGCGATACCTGGCGGGATTATTATCAAAAAACCGAGCCGACCGGGTATTGGGCAAAGGTATTTGATTATCTCAATCCCGAGCTTTGCACCGAAGGGAAAAAACTGTCTGACGCTAAGGATAAAGACGGGCTTGCAGCCTGGGTGGGAACAAAGGTTCCTGCCGGCCACACGAACTTTGTTTACGATAATGTGTGGATCAACATTCCTACGATTATGGACAAGGCAGGCAAAGGAAATTGGGCAGAGCTGAAAAACAACCTGTCCCTGAGCGCAGCGGAAGGCAAGAGCCTGTTTGTAGACTACGGAACAGACTTTACGCTGACCGGCGA
>CAKSSZ010000078.1 GCA_934489915.1 uncultured Clostridia bacterium
GTTTTCCGGTATTTAGGATCCCTATGTGTGGCTGAACAAAATCTGTCGATAGCATTTACGCCGCATACCTTCAGACATACTTATGCGACGAACTTATATTATGCTGGAATAGATATTAAGAAAAGTCAGTACTATCTTGGGCATTCCTCATTAGAAATGACACTCGAAATTTATACTCATTTAGACAACCAGAGAAATGATACTGAATGCGTAAATAAGCTAAATGAGTTCTTTCGTCAGTCAAAAGTCAGTCAAACCGCAAAAGGAGGTGCGTAAAAGGCAAAAAGAAAAACCCTCTAACCCGCATGGTTAAAGGATTTTTTTCTGGTGAGCCATCGGAGATTCGAACTCCGGACACCTTGATTAAAAGTCGCTCCCGGGATGAATTAGTAATTTTTTACAACGTCTTATAAATGGCTATATCAAGCCATTTCTTGGGGGTTAGTCTTGCGTAACTTTGAAAAACGTTTTATAGGTTTGGTCATTGTTAATGACCAAATAATGACCAAAAAAGCGGGGGATTTTATTCCTCCGCTTTATGGTTGTTTTAGGTCGAGTGTCAATACAGCTGCAAGAAAATTTCTACCGCTGTTTTAAAGCCGACACGGAAGGCGTTTATTCTGCATGCGCTTTCGAACGCATTCATAGCTTCGTCCGCTTCGTCCCTTTTATCAAAATCTTCCCCCGTTGTCGGGTTTATGTACTTCGTTTCTATAATCTCCCGAGCTTCTGAGTATTCCTCAGTACAGAAGGGGTTATCCGCAACACCTCTGTTCTCCAGCTCCCATACCATGTTTTCAATCCATTGATTACACATCATTTTTTTGTTCCTCCTATCGTTTTTAAAAAGTGGTTGACTTTTGAAAGCCAATATGATATAATCCCCTGTGTGTGTTTCGTTTTCCCCTCTCTGTTCCGAGCTGCACTCTCTGGACAGCGGAGGGGTTTCTTCTTGTTTCGGCTCTTGTAAGGATTTCTCCGAGTCGTTTATACAAATACCCGGCTTCCTCTATGTCGTCCCGGGTTGCGCCCTCTGCGGCAATCTTGCCAAGCAGGGAATGAGCCATCAAAAGCCCGGCAGCGTCTGCGCAGCTGATTTCAAACGTTTTTTCTTTCATGGGTTGTCACCTCCTTTTACACCACCGAAAAGCGGCGAGTTTCTGTTTTTTTCATAAATTGGTTTGCAAGCTCCGGCATTGCCTTTTTAAAAGCCGTAGAATCAAATCTGCTGCTAATAAATTTCGTCCATTTGATTTTATATTCCCCGGCAATCATTTCTTCGCTGTCGCCCATGTGAGCCTTGATTTCGTCTTCTATGGTTGTAATCTCTGCTGTCAGTTCTTCCGAAAGTCGTTTCAGTTCCCTCAGTTCCTTTACCTTTTTTTCTAATTCGTGTGTACTCATTTTAACTACCTTCTTTCTTTTATTTGTTATAATCGAGTGGGGCGGGCGGGAATCTTCTTGAATATTGTTCGCCCTTCTTGGGTGCTTCCTCACAAGTATATTGCCCTGCCGCTTGTGTGATACTTTCGGTATCAACGCCCCTTGCTCAACCTTACAATCTTATTATACTACTTGTACAAGTATATGTCAATATGTAATATTGCACAAAGATAACCGCTTTTATTTGTGCATTTTTATACTTGACTAAGTATATGAAATGTAGTATAATTATAGTATAATGGAGAAGGTGAAACGTAAAGGAGGAAGTGACTAAGTGGCTGAAAAAGGTAAGCGCAATTCTGCAACGATTGCAAAAAATAAATATAATGCGAAAGCATATGATAGTTTGAGAATAGTAGTCCCCAAAGGAAAAAAAGCCGTCATCAAAGATTTTGCAGACAGCAAGGGAAAATCAATCAACGGTTTTGTGAACGAAGCCATAGATGAAAAAATGGGGCGGGAGTCATAAAAAATATTGACATATAGTATTGTATATGGTATCATAGTAATGAGGTGTGAACAGTGCCGAGTGTGGAAAAAATAGTGGAAAAGATGAAACGCCAGCCAAACGGTATTAAGGTTTCGGAGTTAGAAAAGGTATTGGAGTATTCCGGCTATCATTTCAGCCGTCAGAAAGGCTCTCACAGGCATTATATAAACCCGGATGGGGATGTTACCACCATCAAAGCGGAAACGCCGCTAAAAGCCGTATATGTGAAGGATGTATTGAGTAGAATATAAAAGAAAGCGGGTGATGGAATGACAGTGCAGGAATATTTAAAGCTGCCGTACAACGTTATTATACAGCGTGTCAATGATGAAAGCGGGGAATACTATCATGCTACGGTGTTAGAGCTTCCCGGGTGCCAAAGCACGGGAGACACTTACGAGGAAGCCTATCAGGAAATCTGGGAAGCTGTGGAAGGCTGGATTGAAACAAAATCAGCCGCAGGGTTTGAAATTCCGTTGCCGCTTCTGCCCGAAAAATACAGCGGAAAGTTTACGCTGCGCATACCGAAATCACTTCATCAAAAGTTAAGCATGGAAGCCGTAGAAGAAGGCGTTTCCTTGAACCAATACGCCATTTATAAATTAAGCCGATAAAACCAAATTAAGCCTTAAGTGGTTTTATGCTCCGGTATCCCCGGGTGATGTTTCCACAATTGGAAAGACATCACCCTTTTTTTGTGCACAAACTTCCGCAAAAGAAAAACCTATGGTTTTAAAAAATTCCGAAAATAAAAAACCCAACGTTGAAAATCAAAAACCTAACGTTGAAAATCAAAAACCTAATGTAAATGTAAATGCTAATGTAAATGTAAATGCTAATGTAAATGCTAATGAGAATGTTAATGCAAATGTAAATGAGAATGAGAATGAGAATGGATCGGCGCACCCCACCCGCCACCGGTACGGGCAGAGAGCAAAACCACAAAGCGGCATTTTGAAACGCCGTGGGGATGAAGAAGGGATCGGGGCAACCTCGTTAAACTTTTAACAAAGTAACCGCAGTTCACTAATCACTAAGTTTGCCATATCTCATGATTAGCATGGATAAAATATACAAAGATTGTTAAATGGTTAACAAAGTTGCCGCCGTCTTTTTATAGTGGGGAAGTATTTTTTAGAATCCTCTAAAACACGTCTATAACGCTCTGTAATCAAAAAACACTTCAATATGATTTATATTATCATCTTTGCAATATTTCAATGTCTTAGGTGCCTTTCTGTTCGTCTGAGAGGCATAATCAATTCATAAAGCCAATGTAAACAGCAAAAACCGCTTTTCCCTTTTGTTCCTCTTTTGTTCTCGATTAGTTACGCCGCTTTTACGGTCGATTTCTTTTGACCGAATGCAAAGCCGCTTTTTCCGTTGCGCTTGTCCATGTTCTCCGATATTCGGAAAGGGTAACATGGCGTTCGCATGCCTGCCATTCCTCCGTGTACAGTTCCCAGATGTTTTTGTTTCTCCGCAGCTTGCGCAATGCATGGTTCCGTACCTGATGGGCGTAAGATTCCGAAAAGCCGCTTTCCGCTGCAATTTGCCGTAGGGTTTTATTTTGCATAAAAAACGCATGAATGACAGCCCGTTCCTTTTCGTTCAGCTCTCCAAGTGCTGCCGTGATGGCTTGGGAATAAGCAACCGAATCTTCCACCGCTTCAAACCGTGATCCGCTTTCAGGATCCTCTACCGTGTCACCGTAGCTCAAGCCTTCCGCTCCCGGTATCGGCTCATCCAGAGAGAGGGGGAGAGGCTGACACTTCCGAAAGCCAAGATAAGCGGCTAACGCCCGCCGGATGAAGTAAACCATGTAAAAGCTGAATTTTGCCTCTCTGTCGGGCTGGAAGGTCTTTATGGCTTTTTCCACACCGAACCATGAAACAGCCACCAAATCATCCAGTTCGTGCCCTCTGCGCCGTGCATATGCCCAATATCGTTTCGCTATGTGGTATAACAAGCCCTTAATTTCTGTGTACAGCTCCTCTTTTTTGTCTGAGCCGTTTTGGATTTCAAGAACCAGCCTGTCAACGTTGTTTGACATCTCCCCGCCTCCATGATATAATTAATTTTATATCATGCCGGGGGAGTGATTGCCGTACACTATTTCTTCCCTGGCTTTTCCTTTGTTTCCTGACCGATTACAGAAGCCAAATCAAATATATCTTTTTTCCTCAATTCATAACTCATTGATTTTTCAACTCCAGATAATGTTCCATCGTTACGCCGCGGCGGGCGAGTTCCCGCTCCAGCGGGGTGAGCTCGCGCGCGCGCGTTTCTTCTTTTCCTTCTTTACATTCTTTATTATTCTTACGTTGATGTCGCCCGTGTGTCGGTCGTGTGTCGCCCGTGTGTCGGTCGTTTGTCGCTGACTGTGTCTCTAAAATTTCTTCAAGTTCTGAAATCATTGAATTTACAACGGTTTCAAGTTCTTCTTTGCTTGTCGCTGACTGTGTCGATTTTTTAGCTTTTTTCAGCTTGTTAATAATTTGTTCGCCTTTTTCGCCATTTTCAGTGTGTCGGTCGTTTGTCGCTGACTGTGTCTTTTGATGTGTCTCAAAAACTTCGCTACATTGATATTCCTCCCAATTTACCACGGTTATTATAGTATATTTGCTTGTCGATTCAAGTGCAATTTCCTGTGTCGACGATAATTTTGAAATTGCGGTTCTGATTTGGCGAATTCCAAACCCCAAATCATTGGCTAAATGGCGATAACTTGTAATTAATTGCCCCGCTTTTATTGTTCGTCCTTGCCACTCCATAGGCCTAAAATTAGCAGTCATCAGCAAGTGCAAAAATACATCTTTTACTACGCTGTCTTGATACCAACCCCACTTGATCAATTTGCGGTGCAATTTAATGTATCCGCTTAATTCTGTCACGTACCATCACCCACCAATTCCACAATCCTTTTTCCTGCTTCTACTGTTACGTGATTGTATCATCCAAAATTTGAAATTCCGTCCTGTTGCTGTTCCCCTTGGTTAAGAAATTCAATCAGCTTTTCCAGATTGATTAGAGATTTTACTCCGCATTGAACATATACGATTTTATCCTCCCGGCACAGCTGGCGCAAATATCGCTCTGAAATACCTGTTTTTTTGGCTGCTTCTCTTACGGTCAGCATGGTTGGAATGTTATTCATGGACGGCACCCTCCTTTTTCAAATTCTCGATAATTGAAAAAATTTGCTCCTTCGTTTCCCGGGGCAGCTCGTGCCGGAGCTTGCGGCTTAGGTTACCGTCATTCACCCCTAATTTTTCCGCTACCTGCCACAGCCGAACGCCCGCATTTTTAGCCGCTTTTCTAATGTCATTATTCAGCAAAACAAAGCCCCCTTTTGCTCGAAATATCGTTGACTTTCTATGCGCAATATGCTATACTTATATTATACCATAACAACAACATTCTTGCAAGTGAATTACATAAAAAAATTAAAATTTTTTGTTATTTTGGCGGTGAAAAATAATGAATGAGTTAAGAAAGAAAATTGGGGAACGAATGAATGAAGCGTTGAAGCGGAGAGGGAAAAAGCAGAAGGAATTAGCCGCTTTTTTGGGTGTGAGCGACAACGTGATTTCTTATTTTGTGAGCGGAAAGCGCACACCGAACACGGCGCAGATTGTGCAAATTTCAAAATTTTTTAATACTTCCACCGATTTTTTACTTGGGGAATGTGACTTTTTGGAGAAAGAAAATGCCATGATTAAAAATATTACCGGTTTATCGGAGCGGTCAATTGCAACGTTAAAAAGCCGGAAGGATGATAAAAAATTTAATAATGTTGTGAATGTGGTGATTAAAAACATTTTACCAAAAGAGGAGGATTGAAAGCGTGGCTAATATTCAAAAGCGGGGGGATACGTACCGGATTCGGGTGTCATGCGGCTATGACGGGACGGGAAAGCAGCTGTTTCAGTCTATGACGTACAAGCCAAAGCATGGCATGACAGAAAGACAAATCAAAAAGGAGCTGGAGCGGCAAGCGGTTTTATTTGAAGAACAGTGCCGGGACGGGCTGAGTCGGGAAGGGAGCACAAGGCTTTCCGCTTTTTTGGAACGGTGGTTTTCCGATTATGCCGAAAAGCAACTAAAAATACAATCGGTATCCGGTTATCGGACGTTGGCAAAGCGTGTTAATTCGGCTCTTGGCAACCTGCCCATGAATAAGATTAAACCAACTCACATTCTTACGTTTTATAACAAGTTGGAAGAGGCGGGGATTCGGGAGGATGGGAAGTATATCCCGGTGCCTGATTTTGCGGAGAAAATGAAGGAAAAGCGGCTGACCGCTGAAAAGCTTTCCAAATTGTCCGGGGTGTCAATCGATACGGTCACCTCATGCCGCACCGGTAAGACGGTTTCTAAGAAAACAGCGGATAAAATTTCTGCCGCCTTCGGCGTTCCTTCCGGAAAGCTTTTTAAGCCAAAGGAGAGCGGGAAAAAGCTCACTTCCAACAGCATTTCACATTACCACCGCTTTTTATCCTCTGTGTTTACTACGGCGGTACAATGGCAGATAATAAAAAGCAATCCTTGCGCCCGAGTGAAGCCGCCGAGGGTGGAGCAGAAAGAAGCGGCTTATTTGGATGAGGCGCAAGCCGTACACCTTCTGGAATGCTTGGAAGGGGAAGAGCTGAAATATAAAGTGATGGTTAACATTGCCTTGTATTCTGGAATGCGGCGTGGTGAGCTGTGCGGGCTTATGTGGGATGATATTGATTTCAGCAACCATCTTATCACCATAGAACGGGCATTGTTATATACGCACGGGCGGGGGACATATATTGACACGCCGAAAAACCAAAGTTCTAAACGGGTTATCAAATTACCGCCGGAAGTGTTTCAGCTGCTCCGGGAATATAAGCTTTATTATCAGGGCGAACGGTTGAAAGCGGGGAAAACAGGTGGGAGGACACCGGCTTTTTATTTGTCCAGTGGAACGG
>CAKSSZ010000079.1 GCA_934489915.1 uncultured Clostridia bacterium
ATCCCTGGTTGTGATGGATATTGAAAAATTTGCCCGCCTGGCACATGCTCATCATGTCCCCCTGATTGTGGACAATACCTTCCCCACACCCATTCACCTGCGGCCGATTGAGTTCGGCGCCGACATTGTGGTACATTCCACAACCAAATATATGGACGGACACGCAGTCGCAGTGGGCGGAGTTGTGGTGGACAGCGGGAATTTTGATTGGACAAGCGGCGATTTTCCCGGATTGACGCAGCCGGATGACTCCTATCACGGTCTGGTTTACACAGAGCAATTCGGCCGCTTGGCTTACTTAACCAAAGCAAAAACGCACCTGATGCGGGATTTGGGCTTTACCCCCAGCCCCAACAATGCGTTCTTACTGAATTTAGGGTTGGAAACCCTTCATCTTCGCATGAAGCAGCATGCCCAAAATGCACAGAAAATTGCAGAATTTTTAGAGCGGCACCCGAAAGTCAGCTGGGTCAATTACCCCGGTCTGCCTTCTAACCGCTACTATGCACTGGCACAAAAATATATGCCCAACGGCACCTGCGGCGTAGTCTCTTTCGGGGTCAAGGGCGGCCGTGAAAAAGCCGTTACTTTTATGGAAGCGCTCAAAATTGCAGCCATCGTGACCCATGTAGCAGACGCACGCACCTGCGTGCTTCACCCGGCAAGCTCCACGCACCGTCAGATGAATGACGCCGAACTGGAAGCTGCCGGTGTAAAACCGGATTTAATTCGGATGTCAGTCGGGATTGAAAGCGCTGAGGATTTGATTGACGATCTCTCCCAGGCGCTTACTAAAATATAATACAAAAGGAATGGTGAAACCCATGAATCAAAGCAAGAAAGAGTTTGTACAAGGTCTGGTTTCCAAAATGAGCATTGAACAAAAGGTAGGCCAGTGCTTTGTCATCGGCTACGTTGGCTCGTTAATCACGCCGGAAATCATCCGCAGAATCAAAAACTACTATCCTGCCGGGATCCGGGCAGGGCTGATGTGGAGAATCCGTACTGTGAAGCACGACCCCAACGGAACCAATACAGATTACGCCAGCAGAATGCTGCGTCCCTTCAAAGGGGCCATCAAGGACTTCCTGCCGGATATTCCGGTTCCCCATTTTACCAATGAGGAATTCTGCGAATATGTCAACACCTTAAAGCAAGCTGCCCTGGACAGCGACCTGGGGATCCCTCTGCACTTCACCTTTGACTTTGAGGGAGACGTAAGCGCCGATTACTATCGGGGCGGCGTAAAATACTTCCCCAGCTGCATGGGTATTGCTCATAGCGGCGACCCGAAAATGGCGCACGATGTTGCCTGGGCTGTAGGCCGTCAGCTGGCGCCTTTGGGCTTTAGCTGGGTACATTCTCCGGTGCTGGATGTCAACACCAATCCCATGAACCCGGAAATCGGCGCAAGAAGCTATGCAGAGGATCCGGACGAAGTGATCACTTATGCGGCAGAAGCCATCCGCGGATTCCGTGAAGCCGGCTTGATTGCTACCGGTAAGCACTTCCCCGGCCGCGGTCCCTCTGCGGCGGACGCTCATCACGGCCTGCCTGTGATTGACGAACCGAAGGAAGAACTGATGCGGCTGATCGAGCCCTTCCGGGCTATGATTAAAGCAGGATTACCGGCAATTATGACCGCTCATACCGCATATCCCGCACTGGATCCCTCCGGTCTGCCGGCTACCCTCTCCAAGCCGATTATCACTGACTTGCTGAAGGGCGAGCTGGGCTTTGAAGGCGTTGTTACTACAGACGAAATCACCATGGGCGGTATCATCTCTAAATTTGAAGTATCCGACGCATGCCTCCATGCCATCAATGCCGGCTGCGATCTGGTTCTGCTCCGTGACGAAGGCGGTCTGATTGACGATGTTATCCCCGCTCTGGTACAGGCAGTCAAGGACGGCCGCTTGAGCGAAGAACGCTTAAATGACGCTGTCACCAGAACCTTAAGCGTGAAATACGATTACGGCTTCTTCAATCAGGAACAAATTCTGGATCCCCAAAAGGCAAGCTGCGGAATCAACGATCCTAAGGTTGCGGAAATTGCCACCAAGGCAGCTCAGGGCGCTTTGGAAATCATCCGGGATGAAAATCATATCTTACCTGTTCCCAAGGGCAAAAAAGTGCTGCTGGTATATCAGGTAAATCCGCTGCATGAGCGCACCAATACTCAGAAAATGAACCCGGCAACTCCGTGGCTGGAAATGCTCAAGCTTTCCGATGACGTTTACGCCGTAGAAACAACGATGAAGTATTCCGAAGAGGATCGGAAACGGGTCTACGAAAGAATTGACGAGGCGGATGTCATCGCCATCACCAATTACTTTGACAGAAGAAGCCCCGAAAGCGGCAACAGCTTTGTAAAAGAGCTGCACCAGAAAACGGATAAGCCGATCATCGTGCTGACCAACTCTCCCTATCCCTTTACAGTTCAGCCTGATTATAAGACGGTCATCTGCTCCTACAGCTCATCTTATGAAAGCTCTCAGGAAATTGCCAAGGCTGTATTGGGCGATCGGAACTAATTGAATCCGGGACTGCTCCGCAGTACAGCGCCGTATTTGAGCAAAATGACTTAAGACAAAGAAAAGCCGTCCTACTCTTTTCGACAGGGCGGCTTTTGTTCATGAATTTATGAAAAAGGAGCGAGAATCTATGGAATATCGTAAAAGCAGCAATCATTATGTAGTCAGAATTGATCGCGGGGAAGAAGTGCCGGAAAAGCTGACCGAACTTTGCAGCAAAGAAGGCATTGCGTCCGGCGCAGTTTACGGACTGGGCGCTTCCGATCGGGTAGTGATCGGTTTATACAGCGTTTCACAGCAGGTTTACCTGAAAAAAGAGCTGCAAGGAGAGATGGAGATCACCTCTTTAATCGGCAACATTTCCAGAAAAGACGGAGCACCCTATCTGCATCTGCACATTAACGTATGTAATCCGGAAATGCAGGTATTCGGCGGCCATTTAAACGAGTGTCGGATCAGCGCAACCTGTGAGCTGATTGTTACCCCGGGGGAGGGCGGAATCGGTCGGAGAATTGACCCCCAAATCGGTTTAAATGTGTATACCTTCGAACAATAACACATCAAAGCACAATGCGCTGCGGCATTACCACAGCGCATTGTTTTATTTGATTAAGATTGCCCCGCTAAATAGCCGGTGGAAAAAGCAATTTGCAGATTATACCCTCCCGTATAAGCGTCCACATCAATCAGTTCACCGCAAAAATACAATCCCGGTACCTGCTTGGATTCCATGGTAGACGGATTAATTTCCCGCACAGAAACACCGCCCGATGTAATGATTGCCTCTTCCACCGGCCGTTTGGCAGTCAGGGTGCAGGTCAGGTGCTTGCAAAGCTCCCGCAGCTTCAGACGCTGTTCCCGGGTCAGCTGGTTCACCTTCGTATGGGGCAGGATTCCCGACAGAGAAACCATCACCGGAATCAGTTTTTTAGGAAACAAGCCGTCCAATGCATTACAAAAATCACGGTTACTGTTTTCCTGAAAGTCACGCAGCAGCCGCTGATCCATCTGTTCTTCGGTCAGCGCCGGCTTCAAATCGATTTCCAATCGGCAATGCTCCACCTGCTTAATATGAGAGCTGGCGGATAAAATGACAGGACCGGATACTCCGAAATGCGTAAACAGCATTTCACCGAAATCAGAATAAAGCTCTTTTCCCTTCGGATCCGTCACACGGATGGAGACATTTTTTAACGCAAGCCCCTGGAGGTCACTGCACCATGCTTCCGCCGTCTCAAGCGGTACTAAAGACGCTTTCGGCGGCACAATGGAATGCCCCAGCCGTTCTGCCATCCCATAGCCGTCCCCCCGGGAACCGGTCATGGGATAGGAAACGCCGCCGGTTGCCAGAATGACCTTGCGGGCGGCAATTTTCTGCCGGTCATAACAAACGACCCCGCTCACACGCCCCTGTTCCGTCTCCACACTCCGCACTCGCACCCCGGTACGGATCTCCACTCCCTTTAAGAGATTCAAAAGTGTTTTTAACACGTCAGAGGAGCGGTCAGACACAGGGAATACCCTGCCGCCCCGCTCCACCTTGGTTTCCAATCCATACTGATGCAGCAGTTCCAGCAGCTGCTGGTTGGTAAAGGAGTAAAAAGCGCTGTACAAAAAAGAAGCATTCACCGGTACCTGACTGATAAAGTCGCCCATATCAGCCTGGTTGGTAATGTTGCATCTGCCCTTCCCGGTAATCAGCAGCTTTTTCCCCAGCCGGTCATTTTGCTCCAGCAGCAAAACCCGTTCCCCTTTTTGATGTGCTGCATAAGCTGCCATCATTCCGCCGGGGCCGCCTCCTACCACAATCGTATCCACCATACCCTATTCCTCCGACGGGGTTTCATAAACATGATACTCTCCCCAAATTTCCTCTAATTTTTCAAAATTGTGGGTTACCTCATCCTTTTTCTGCATGCTGATTGCTACGATCAGTGCATTTATCAACGACAAAGGCGCCACCAGAGAATCTGCAAAAGAAACCATATCGCTTCTTGCAATCAAGGCAATATCGGACAAAGGCGCTAAAGGAGACGTATTGCTGTCTGTCAGCCCGATTACGGTTGCGCCGCTGTCTTTGGCGTATTGCAGTGCCTGAATGGTACGCTTGGAATAACGGGGGAAGCTGATCCCAATGACCACATCCCCTTTTTCCACATTCAAGATCTGCTCAAACATTTCACTGACGCTGCTGGTATGCACCAAACGGATATTTTCAAACATTAAATTAAAATAAAATCCCAAAAAGCCCGCCAGGGCGCTGGAACTGCGCACGCCCAAAATATAAATCCGGCGGGCATTTAAAATGGTCTCCACCGTCTTTTGAAAGGCAGCTCGGTCAATTTGCTCCAGAGTCACCTTGATTTTTTCCATATCCGAAGTCAAAACCGTATTTAAAATGTTCCCTTCATCTACACGGTTGGACGCAATCTCTAACCGCTGCACGGCAGTCAGCCGCACACGGATAATTTCCTGCAAGGCGCGCTGAAATTCCGGGTATCCGTCATACCCCAGCTCCGCCGCAAAACGTACCACGGTAGACTCGCTGACGCCCACCAAATTCCCCAGCTTGGCGGCAGTCATAAAAGAAGCCTTATCATAATGAACCAAAATATAATCCGCAATCCGCTTTTGCCCCTTGCTCAGCCCTGCATATTCTTCTTCAATTCTTGATAAAAGATTCTGACTCATGACTCTCCCTCTTCTTCCTTCTGCTCCAGGCGGCAGATCCTCTCTTCCAGCTCCCGGCGGCTTAAGCCGGATAACGCATTCAGATCCATCTCCGACGCTTTTTGATAATAGGTCAGTGCGTCCTCATAGTTCCCGCGCTGTTCCTGCAACACGCCGTAATGATAAAAGCTTTCCGCAATCGGCTGCGGCAAACGAACGCACCGTTCCAGCAGTTCTTCCGCTTCCTCCAGCCGCCCCATCCGCAAATAGCAGTCCGCTAAATTGTCCATAATCACCGGGTGAGTATCATGATAAGCATATGCCTTTTTCAAAAACGGGAGTACCTGCTCGGGATCGTCCCGCAGTAAATACAAAAAACCCAAATTGGCATAAACTACTGTATTTTCGCCTTGTTCCAACAGCTTCTCATAAAGTGCAATGGCCTGGTTCAGGTCGCCCTTCTTCCAGATGATTAAGCCATGCATTACTTGAATCTGCAGCCGGTCAGCCGCCTTTAAGTCATCCCGCTCCAGCAGCTCGGAAAAAATCTGCTCCGCCCGAGAGAAATCACCGCTGCGCAGCAATAAATACCCGTATTGCATCCCCCGCCCCGGCGTTTTCTTTTTTTGATAAGCCTTTTCCCAATGAGTCAATGCCCGTTGGTAGTCCTGTCGGGCGCCGCTGGCTCTGGCGGCAGCAGTATGAAAGGAACGTACTGCATAAAACACCAAAAGTGCCAAAAGCCCAATCCAAATCCATTGCATCGTTTCACTCCCTTTTCACCAACGCAAAACAGACAAAAGGAATGCTTGATACATAAGCATTCCGATGTTCGGCTGTATACATGGAAAGAAAGGAGGCAGCCCAGGCGGTACCCTCCGCCGTCTGCGCAGCCTCCTTCTTGGTTAGTGGTCGCTGTGAGGATTCTGAATTTCTCTTCTGTTATCGTCAATCAAATCCAAAGCGTCATTAATGGTGCTCAAGGACTCCTTCGCACCGGTCAGGGAACGGTTTAAAACATCCTGACTGTCAATAATAATTTCTTCCACCTTAGCCAGAAGGCTATCGGTATATTGCATCATACTTTCCCGAATTTCACGGGCGTTATCCTGCGCCTGGTTTACAATGTCTTCTGCCTTCTGCTGTGCCTGAATCACAATTTCTTCTTCCATGACCAGCTCTTCTGCTTTGGTTTTTGCGTCTGCAATAATCCCGTCGGCTTCATTTTGCGCTTCATGTAAAATGTGCTGCCGCTCTTCCTTAACCCATCTTGCCTGCTTTAAATCCTCCGGCAGATTGATCCGAATTTCTTCGATTAAATCCAGCAGCTCTTCTTTATCCATCAAGCTTTTGCCGGACAGCGGAATGGAAGCCCCTTTCTCCACAGTATCTTCCAACACATCAATCAATTCCAACAAATCCATAATTCAATAGTCCCCTTTCGGTTTTGATAGCTTTTTGTAAATCACAGGAATGATTTCATCAGGAACCATTCCCTCCAGCTTGCCGTTGTGAGCTGCCAGCTCACGCACAATACTGGAGCTTAAAAAAGAATAATCTGTGCTTGTCATCATAAATAATGTCTCAATTTCAGGATCCTGCTTTCGGTTTGCCATAGCCATTTGCAGCTCATACTCAAAATCAGATACTGCACGCAGCCCTTTAATAATCGTTTGG
>CAKSSZ010000080.1 GCA_934489915.1 uncultured Clostridia bacterium
GGACGCACTCCACATGATGGTAATGAAACGTTACCAATACCTGACCGAAGCAATGGTGGAGCTGGCGTTGGGAGATAACGATGCAGCCCTGCTGACCTTGTCTCCCTTATCGGTTTATTTTCAGCGATGTGCCAGACGAATTGACGAAATCCATTTGCAGCTGCTCACCGCAATTGCAAAATTCCGAAAGAAAGAGGACGGCTGGGTCGCAGCGCTCACACAAGGATTATCCACCGCTGAAGCATACGGTTTCGTGCGCACGGTAAGCGTCTACGGCACCGCTCTACTACCCTTATTAGAAAAAACAATGCCTGAAAAAGCATCCCCGTTTTTCAATCAGGTCACTCAAGCAACGAGAAGGCAGGCAATTTTTTATCCGGATTTTCTAAAACCGCAAAGTCAACTGGTAGAACAGCTGACCGAAACGGAGCTCCAGGTACTGCGCCTGCTCTGCGCAGAGAAAAGCAATGCGGAAATCGGAGAACTGCTGCACATTCGGTTAGCAACAGTAAAAAGCCATACCAGCCATATTTTTCAAAAATTAGGCGTCAGCCGGAGGAGCGAGGCAAAGGCAACCGCAAAACGGCTGCATATCATTTCCTCTTAGCTCCGCCGGGCACACGCCTGCTCCCGGCATCACAGTCCTTTTTGATACCGCTTTCGGTATTGAAGGGGGCTGTGTAACGTTTCTGCCTTAAACACCCGGGAAAAGTAAGCTGCGTCTTCAAATCCTACCCGAAAAGAAATTTGAGAAACAGATAAATCGGTCGAAAGCAGCAAATCCTTTGCGTGGCCGATCCGCAGATTCTTCAAAAAATCCATTGGCGCACAACCGTAAGCCGTCTTAAAGAGTCTCCTGAAATGCC
Source organism: uncultured Clostridia bacterium (assembly GCA_934489915.1). Taxonomy (GTDB): domain Bacteria; phylum Bacillota; class Clostridia; order HGM11514; family HGM11514; genus SIG438. Next base: position 867 of record CAKSSZ010000080.1, read on the forward strand.
CCTCACTCATGGACAGCTCCTGAGCTAACCTATGGACGGAAAGTGTGGAGTCGGCGTAATCCTCCGCCATCATCTCCCTCGCCTTCTCTAACTTGAGCGCCTTACTTTTCGGAAGATACCCGGCTCCCGCCTGCTCCATCATTTCCCCGTATATTTCATACAAAATCCCCAAAGAAACAGTTCGGTAAGCCCTGCTCTGAAACAGCCAGGTCTCCCGCAATTTTTGAAACAGCCGCCCCACTCTTTCGGGGTTTCGCAAAAGAAAGGGCTCCCCTTGCAGCGGCTTTGTTTTCCGTACCCAGTGAAAATCCACAAAAATTGGGCTGTACCCGCCGTCCGGCACCTCCATCAAATACCGATCCCCCTTCGCAAGATACATCACATCCCCTGCGGTCACACGGCATACCCGCCCGTCAGAAAAGGTATACTGACAGCCGCCTTCCACAACATAGGCAAAGCAATCGGAATAACGTCCGCCCGTACGCTCCAGATTTACCGTTACGATTCCCTGCCCCATCCTGCTTTTCGCCACATCCAAAACCTCTGCAATCCCGTATTCCGTCTGCATGATTTCATGCACGGGCGATCGTCCCCCTTCTTCGTAATCTCCAAATTTTCATTTTCAGTGTAACATACTTTTAAACAGAAATCAAGAAAAATAAAAAAATTAATGTTTGCGAAATCCAAATGTTTGTTTTCTCTATGGACTTTTTCTTTCTCCTGAGGTACGCTATGAATAAAGAGGGTGAATCTGATGTGGAATCAATTTGAACAAGATCGTAATTTTTTAAAAACACAATATCAAAACCCGGCTTGGGAGAAAGAAAGCGGCGAAGATCCGGATCAGCTCCGCTGCCGCTGCCGGGAAATTGCCAAGGAATACGCCAGTCCTGCCATTGCAAAAGCAAAAATGATGGCATACCTTTTGGATCACGGGCAAATTTCCATCAATCCTCGGGACTGGTTCCAAGGAAAGCTCAATCATGGGTCTATCATTACCGACATTCGCAAGGAATGGATCTCCTCTGTAGAAGCAGGTCCCATGAAACCGTTATTAGAAAAGCATCACCCCGCAACAGTGGGCGGTGCCATTTCCGGTCTCTATGATTTCAGCCATGTTGCACCGGACTGGGACGCTATCCTGCACCTTGGTGTGCCCGGGCTTTTAAAACGGCTGGAGATGCAGGCAAAGCGCCCGCATCTTTCCAAGGAGCAGCAGAATTTTTACACTGCCGGTATCATAACCTACCAAGCGTTTTCCCGGTATCTGATCCGGCTTTCTCAAGCGGCGAAAGCGTACGAAGAAGAGTTTCCGAAAATGGGCGCCGTTTCTCAGGCGCTGTACCATCTGTCCTGCTCTACACCGAAAACCTTGTTAGAGACAATGGAACTATCTTACCTGTTTTATTATTTGCAAACCTGGGTGGAAGGGGATAATTTACGAACCTTAGGGCAGATTGACCGGCTCTACTTTCCCTTTTACCGCCACGACCTGGAAAGTGGCGCCTACACGGAGGAAGAATTGCAAGAGTTAATTGATTATTTTTATTATGAATTTTATGCCGTTGGCGCCATTGCAAATTCTCCCTTTTGCCTCTGCGGAAAAAATGCAGACGGAACCGCTTACTGGAATCCGCTTTCCACCGTTTTACTCAAGGAATATATAAAATGCAATGTGGATGACCCTAAAATTCACATTCGCTATTCCCCGGAGCTGCCTTCGGCGTTCATTCGTCTGGCGATTTCTGCCATCATCGGCGGCACAAACGCTATCGTATTCATGAATGATTCCGTGGTCATTGACGGACTGATGAAGCTGGGCATTTCCCGGGAGGACGCCCTCCGATATGCCCCCATCGGGTGTTATGAGCCTGCCGTATCCGGCAAAGAAATTCCCTGCTCCTGCGCCGGGAGAATCAATTTGGCAAAAGCAGTGGAATATGTGATGAATCACGGTACAGACGCCATCACCGGAGAACAGGTGTTTTCTCCTTGGGAGCAGCCGAAGAGCTACGAAGAATTTTTAGCTCAAATTCGTTGCAGCATTGCGCAAATGGTAAGCGACACCATGGAGCTGATCAACGGATATGAAGACAGCTACCCCAAAATGAACCCCTCTCCCCTACTGTCCTCCACCATGGAAGAGTGCGTCAATCGGGGGCAGGATGTATATGAAGGCGGCGCAAAATACAACAATACCTCCATCTGCATTTTCAGCATAGCAGATCTGGTGGATTCTGTTGTTGCCGTAAAGCGACTGATTTTTGAAGAAAAGCGGCTCAGTTTTTCTGAATTTTCTCATATATTACAGCAAAACTGGGAAGGCGCAGAGCTGCTGCGTCTCCAATGCAGCAACCACCTCCCCAAATACGGGAATCACGATCCGGAGGCAGACGCTGTCATGCAGGAGCTGATCGCCCCCATCCCCGCTCTGATTAACGGCAAACCCAATCATCGGGGCGGCGTGTATCGCTGCGGAATGTTTTCCATTGACTGGTACCAGGGCTTTGGCGCCAAAACCGGCGCAACCCCCAATGGCCGCCGACGGGGAGAATGGCTTTCTAAGAACCTATGCCCTTCTGTCGGCAAGGACAAAAACGGAGTAACCGCCTGGATCAATTCCGTGACCCAATTGGATTATTCCCAGGTTCCCAACGGCGCCGTACTGGACGTTCTGCTCCATTCCTCCGCCGTACAGGGAGAAGAGGGATACCGGGCGATTCTTGGCATTTTGACCGCCTTCTTCCGTCAGGGCGGCATGGCAATTCAGTTCAATATTCTCAACCCAACCCAGCTAAAGCAAGCGCAAAAACACCCGGAACAATATGCAAACCTCCAGGTACGCCTGTGCGGCTGGAATGTATATTTCACTCATTTAAGCAAAGGAGAACAGGATGAATTCATCCGCAGAGCGGAGCATTCTGCACAGTAACTATGAAAGGAAAAATTTTTGATATCAAACATCTCGCCATTCATGACGGAGACGGCATTCGCACCACCGTATTTTTTAAGGGCTGTCCGCTCCAATGCCGTTGGTGCCACAATCCGGAGGGAATTTCCCCTCTGCCGGAGTTGGAATATGTGGCAGGCCTTTGCGTTGGCTGTGCCCAATGCGCCGCTGTCTGCCCCCGTCATCTCCACCGTTTGGAAAACGGAAAGCATACCGTTGACAGGAGCCAATGCATCCATTGCGGAGCGTGCGTAACTGCATGCCCTGTAAATGCTCTCAGCCTTTGTTACCGGGAGATCACCCCGGAGGACTTGGTGAAAATCTTATTGGAGGATCGAGCCTTTTATGAACAATCCGGGGGCGGCGTGACTTTTTCCGGTGGAGAATGTCTTTGCCAGGCCGATTTTTGCGCAAAGGTAATAACTCTTTTAAAGCCGCACTCCATTCATTGTGCCATTGACACCTGCGGATGCGTCCCTCCCTCTGCCATTGACAAGGTCGCGCCTCTTGCCGATTTGTTTCTCTATGACATCAAGCACATGGATGATGTCATGCACAAACAATATACCGGTCAATCCAACCAATTGATTTTAAGCAATCTTCTGTATCTGGATCGGTTTGGAAAGCCAATTGAGGTGAGAATTCCTGTGATTCCTACCGTAAATGACGGTATGATGGAGCAAGTCGGACAATTTTTAAAGCAGCTGCACTGCCTGACCCGTGTGAAACTCCTGCCCTATAATTCTCTTGCCGGCTCAAAATATGAAAATTTAGGAAAGAACAACACAATGCCTGCCGTCTCCCCTCTGTCACCGGATCAAATGGAGGCTTGCGCCAATACGCTTCGACGCTTTAAAATCCAAGTTACAGTTGGATAAAATCAAAAGCCTGCTTCAAAAGTTCATTGACCTTTGAAGCAGGCTTTTTTCTATTCCGTTCTATTGATACAGCCCCGGCAGCAATGCCTCAATCGGCAAACCGTCCCTGGGCGGCTCCCCCTGTTCCCTTGCTAACGAGATACTTTTAAACACAAAATCAGACGCCCGAATCATGCTTTGCTCCCGGCTCATCCCTCGAAGCAGACACCCCAGCAGCACCGACGAAAATGCATCGCCCGCCCCGGGATATTCTCCGTACACCTCCCGGCTGCCATAGAAAAAGTGCCGTCCGCTTTTTCCCTCATATAACAGAGAAAATACCTGCCCGTCCATACCCGCCCGGTGTACCCCGGTCAAAACACAAAAGTCAGGCCCCAGCCCGCACAGCCGTTTTCCCCAGGAAACCGCCTGCTCCTCGGTCAGCACCCGATCCGGGCTTTCCTCCAATAAATAAGCCGCCTCTGTCACGTTGGGCGTAATCCAATCCGCCCGGCTCACCAGTCGGCGCATATTGTCCACCAATCCGCGGGTCACTGTTTCGTAAAGCGTTCCGTTATCCCCCAGCACCGGATCCACCAAAACCAGCCCGCCGCCAAAGGAATCGATGCTTTCTTCCACTACAGCACATTGTGCCTCATTTCCTAAAAATCCGCTGTAAATTCCATCAAAGGAAAGGGATAAAGAGCGATAATGCGCCAGGGTCCGCCCCATAAAATCGGTCATATCTACAAAAGAAAAGCCTGTGAAACCGCCGGTATGGGTAGAAAGCGCCGCCGTGGGTACCGGGCACACCTGCACCCCCAAAGCGGACATCACCGGGATTACCACCGTCAATGCGCACCGACCAAAGCCGGACAAATCATGCATGGCCAGCACTCTCGGAATCGATCTGCTCATCCCCGCACCCTCCTATAGGGCGGTTTGGGGCCAAAGTATTGGTAACAGTCGCATTTCAGCATCCCGTTATAGATCTTTCGCTTTTTGTCCGCCTTTTTCCCGTAAAATTGTTCAAACTCCTCGTCTGAGGTGAGGGCATATACCGACCAGGTGGGGCATTCTCCGAACTGCCGCCCCATCAAACGGTACAGTCTTCGAGCCGATTTCACATCTCCCAGCCGTTCTCCGTAGGGCGGATTACATACAACCACACCGTACTCCTCCGGCTGATAAAACGCCGCCACATCCCGCTCTGAAACGGAGATCATATGCTCCACTCCTGCCCGCCGGGCGTTTTCTAAGGATAACGCCACACAGTCCGGATCAATATCATATCCAAAAATCATAGGAGCGGCCTCCCGCAAATAAAGATCCTCCGCCTCCTCCCGAGCCTGATTCCACAAATGGCGATCCAGCTGAGAAAATTTTTCTCCGGCGAACGGACGATGCAACCCGGGCGCACGGCGGGAAGCAATCATTGCCGCTTCAATGGGAAAGGTACCGGAGCCGCAAAAGGGATCTGCAAAGGGACGGTTTTCATGCCAAACGCTCAGCTCCAGCAATGCCGCCGCCACTGTTTCCCGCAGGGGTGCCTGATTGGATTTTAACCGATAGCCCCGCTTATGCAGCCCGGCGCCGCTGGTATCTAACATCAGGGTCACCTGATCCCGCAAAATGGTAAACACCACCTGATACACCGCCCCCTGCTCGTCAAACCAATCCACATCGTAGCTTTGCTTCAACCGTTCCACAATGCTTTTTTTGAGAATGGATTGGCAGTCCGAAACGCTGAACAGCTTGGATTTCACAGACGATCCCTTCACCGGGAAGGCAACATGCTTAGTGATCCATTTTTCCCAGGAGAGTGCCTTGGACTTTTCAAACAGCTCGTCAAAGGTCACCGCCTCAAACTGGCCGATTTGGATCAGTACCCGCTCTCCTGTCCTAAGCCAAAGGTTTGCCCGGCAAACGGCAGAGGCATCCCCGGTGAAGGTCACCCGACCGTCCTCTACCCGCACCACCTCATAGCCCAGCGCCTTGATTTCCCGCGCTGTGATGGACTCCACGCCGAACAAGGTGGGCACCACAATTGTTAATTGTTCCATTCGATCTGCATCCTTCCTGTCTTTGCTCTGCCTTGGGCAATCCCCGGCCGCCTCTATTGTTTCAGCTTGGCAAACGCCTCTGCAAAGGCATTATTAAACGGCTCCTGCTCCTTTTGCTGACGTTTTAAATAGGAATGAAC
>CAKSSZ010000081.1 GCA_934489915.1 uncultured Clostridia bacterium
GCATACACCCGCTTTGCTCCCTGCTGGAGCATACAGTCGGAAAACCCGCCGGTGGATGCGCCGATGTCCATACACACCCGTCCCTCTAAGGTCAGGGGGAACACCTGCATCGCCCGTTCCAGCTTATAGCCGCCCCGGCTGACAAATTTCATCTGCTCGCCCCGATATTCCACGGCGGCGTCCCGCGCAACGGAAGTGCCTGCTTTGGTGACCTTTTCCCCATTCACATACACAAGCCCCGCCATAATCACCGCTTTTGCCTTATCCCTGCCGGTCACGATGCCCCGTTCCACCAGCAGGCTGTCCAACCGTTCCTTCATTTCTGCAACGCCTCCCTGATCTCCGCCGCTACGGAAGCCGCATCCATCTGATATGCTTGAAAAATCTCCGCCACCGAGCCGTGGGGGATGAATTCGTCCGGGAATGCCTTTTGCAGCAGCCGCACCGGCAGCTCTGCCTTTCGCAGCAGCTCCCCGATCTGCTGACATACGCCCCCGGTTAAAACGCCATCCTCCAGCGCCATTGCCACAGGCACGCCCCTGCACCGGTCTAAAATGACCGCCTCATCCAACGGCTTGGCAAACCGCAGATCAATCACCGAGACAGAACACCCCTCTCTCTCCAGCAATTCTGCGGCAGAGAGGGCAATGGCGGTCATGCGCCCTAAGGCAAACAGCGCTCCGTCCGTTCCCTCCCGCAATACCCGAGCTGTGCCCAAGGCCAGGGGGGTGCGATCCTCGATCTGCCGTTCCTCTCCCCCTCTGGGATAGCGGAGGGCAACGGGTGACCCCAGCCGCACCGCAAAGGAAAGCATCCGCCGCAGCTCACTAAAATCCGCGGGTGCCATCACCGTCATGTTGGGGATATGCAGCAAAAAGCTCAGGTCAAACATGCCCTGATGGGTTTCCCCGTCCTCGCCGACCACGCCGGCACGGTCCACGCCGAACACCACCGGCAGATTTTGCATTGCCACATCGTGAAGCACCTGGTCATAGGCCCGCTGCAAAAAGGAGGAATACACCGCAAACACAGGCACAAATCCCCCTGCCGCCAGCCCGGCTGCAAAGGTGGCGCCGTGCTGCTCCGCAATGCCCACGTCAAAAAACCGCTTGGGGAACTGACGGACAAATTGGCTCAGCCCCGTCCCGGCGGGCATGGCTGCGGTGATGGCACAGATACGGCTGTCCTTTTCCGCCAGGTCACAAAGCGCGTCCCCGAACACCGCCGAGTAATCCTTCTTCTTCTGCTTACTGCAGCTGCCGGTGGAGGGGTCAAAGGAAGAGATCCCGTGGAACCTGCCCGGCGCCTGCTCCGCAAAGGAATATCCCTTGCCCTTTTTGGTATACACATGAAGCACCGCAGGACCCGGCTGATCCTTGATCTGCTCCAGTACCATGGCAAGCTTATGAAAATCATGACCGTTGACCGGTCCGTAATAGTGAAAGCCCAGCTCCTGAAACATGGCGCCCGGCGCCAGCAGATATTTCAGGCGGTTTTTCACACGCCGCAAAAAAGAAAAGACCGGCACCCCGATCACCGGAATCTGATGCAGGTTGCGATCCACCCGATTTTTCAGCTTAAAATAGCCCTCCCGATTGGTGAGCCGGTTTAAGTACTGCGACAACCCGCCTACATTTTTGGAGATGGACATGCTGTTGTCGTTTAACACCACCAAAAGATCCGTATCTGCCGCGCCTGCATTGTTGAGTGCCTCAAACGCCATACCGCCGGTCATGGAGCCGTCTCCGATGACCGCCACCACCCGGTGACCCTCCCCCTTCAGATCCCGTGCCTTCGCCAAACCCAGGGCTGCGGAAATGGAAGTGGAGCTATGGCCGGTATTAAAGCAGTCATAAGGACTTTCCGACCGTTTGGGAAAGCCCGCCATGCCCCCGTACCGGCGCAGGGAAGCAAAGCCCTCCCGCCGACCGGTGAGCAGCTTATGCACATAGCTTTGGTGACCCACATCCCAAACAATCTGATCCTCCGGCAGATTCAGCACGTAATGCAGCGCCAAAGTCAGCTCCACTACCCCTAAGTTAGAGGCAAGGTGTCCTCCCGTCCGGGAAACCGACTGCACCAAAAAGGAACGGATTTCCTTAGCGAGACGGCGGATTTCCTCCTCGCTCAAGCCCTTGAGATCAGAGGGAGAATTGATTTTTTCCAATATCATTTGTAAGCCCTCTTATTTTTTCTTTCGCTTTCCCGGATAAAACAGGCAAAGAAAGCATGCCGTCCGATATAAAATCTGGTTGGAATTCCGCATGGCGGTTCCCTTGCCGATAGCCTTGCCGCCTACCGTCACCGAGGCGATCACCCCGGTCATAATCACGCCCATATAGAATTCCATCCGGGAGCCTTCCGTAAACAGCCGGGTCACAATGACCGCAGCCGAGGTACCGCTCACAACCCCTGCAATATCGCCAATCACGTCGTTGCAGAAGTTGGAGACCTTTTCCGCATTGCGGATGAGCCGCACCGCCATTTCGGCGCTTTTTACCTTTTTTGCTGCCAGGGCATGAAAGGGCGTTTCCTCTGCGGTGGTCACCGCAACGCCGATCATGTCAAACAAAATCCCCACGCCGATGATACAAAGCAGCACCAATGCCGCAAACACAACCCCCATCCGCTCCGTCACCGCCGAGGAGCCGAAGCCAATGAGTACGGAAATCAAAAAGGTGGAAATAAAAATACTGACAACCCATTTATGATTGCCCTTTTTGATCCCCGATTTACTGTTTTTTATATAAAGCTTATTTTTCTTTGTACTTTGCGATTCTGTCAAAAAAAAGACCTCCAGCCTTTTTTGTAAATATAAAAAAGAGTGGCCGATGCATACGGTAAATTCTACGGCATAGGTTCAGTAGGCTTTCCCACGGCGCTGCCTCTCCGTTGCCGGAGGGGCGGTTTCCCTTTCAAGCACCGTCCGCCGCGTCACCGACGGCGGGACTGAATTGCCACTCAGTCCGTACTGCAATCCCATATGCACCTCGTTAGAACAGCCTAGGAGTTTTCCTCAACAGCAGCTTCGGCTCTTAGCCTCTTTTGCAGCGATGGTTTCAGCCGGCAATAGCGGCGGTCGGCCGGCCGCGCCGTCCAGCCGCCTGATCCAACATCCACCATAGCCACGCAAGGCAGGCTACGCTGTTCGCAGCGCTAAAGTACCGCACCGCCTAACAGGTTTACTCCTGCTTCGTACCCGGTCGCCTGGCGGCAAACGCCGTCGAACCGCCGGCCACAAGAGCAGGTCTCCACGGAAAAGGGGTCAGATCCTTCATGCCATTGAAGGGTGCCCCTAAACCTTAACTCCCAGCACAAGCCCCCGATTGGGCATCGAAAGCCAGCACAAGGAACTTCATCGATGTGCCCTTTAACGGATTTTTAGGCCCGCCTTAGGAACCGCGCTCACTGACTAGGATACTGCGGCCATCTCATTTTTATGCAAATAGAAAGGTTCTCTATTCATTATATCATTCTTTTTTCCCTTTGTAAAGAAAAATTTTCATTTTTCCCCCGCCGGGGCAGGATGGATTATTTTAGCACGCTGATGGCGTCCTTCATGGTTTTTTCCATCGCCTCCCGGCCGTATTTGTCCACATCCTGTTTGTTTTTTTCCTCATGGGTCAGGCAGCCTGCGCCGCCGATACAACCGCCTGCGCACGCCATTCCTTCTATAAAATTATTGGGCAGCACGCCCTTTTTCGCTTTCAAAAGTGCCACCCGGCAAGCCTCGATCCCGTCGCAAGAGACCGGGCGGTAATCAAACTCCTCCAGCCCCTGCTCTAAAAGACCCTGGCGCACGGCGTCGCTTAAGCCCCCGCTCCGGGCAAAAATCCGACCGAAGTAAGAAGCGTTATCCAGCTGCCCTTCGGGAAGCTCGGTTAAGTCAATGTCCCGGCTGTCAAACAGTGCCTGCAGTTCCTCAAAGGTAATGGCGCAGTCGATATAAGGGCTGACCTCCGGCTTTTGCACCTCCATTTTCTTGGCGGTGCAGGGACCCACAAAGACAATTTTGCAGTCCGGCTCCTTTTCCTTCATATATTTTGCAATGGACGCCGCCGGGGAAAGCTGATGGGAAATGCACCCTGCCAGCTCCGGGAAGTTGATTTTTACATAGGACACAAAGGCAGGGCAGCAGGAGCTGGTCAGCAGCCCTTCCGTCTCGCTTAACTCCTTCGCCTCCCGGTATGCTACCAAATCCGCTCCCAGAGCCGCTTCCACCACATGATAAAAGCCCAGCTGCTCCATGGCGGTGATCACCTGCCCCAGGCGGGCATAGGTAAACTGCCCCGCAATGGAGGGTGCCGCCACGGCATAGACCTTATATTTGGTATTCTGTTCGCTCTTTTGGATCATATCCACCACGTCCAAAATAAAGGAACGGTCTACAATTGCGCCGAAGGGACACTGGTACACGCACGCCCCGCAGGCGATACACTTTTCATCGTCAATCTGTGCCGCCCGATCCTCCCCCATGTGAATCGCCTTGATCTTACAGGCGTTTTCACAGGGGCGCTTTCGGTTGATAATGGCAGAATAAGGACAGACCTTGGCGCAGGCGCCGCAATTGACGCACTTGGTTTTATCAATGATCGCCTTCTGGTGCTTGTCAAAGGTAATGGCACCCTTGCGGCACACATCCTCACACCGGTGCGCCAGGCACCCCCGGCAGGCCTCGGTCACGTCATAGCCGCTGACGGGACATTCGTCACAGGCGATATCGATGACCGAGATCACATTCTCCCGATCCGTTCCCTTGCCCATGGCAAGCTGCACCCGCTCCTGCAAAATGGCGCGCTCCTTATAAACGCAGCAGCGCATGGTTGCTTCCTTGCCGGGGATGATCCGCTTGGGGATTTCATACAAGCCCTCCAGCAGCGTTCCGTTCCACGCCTCCCGCGCTACCTCCCGCAGCACCTTATATTTTAAATGCTGAACCTTGGTATCAAACTTTCGTAATTTCATTTTCTTTCCCCCTAAAAGTAACTGATGTGAGCCGTTTTGCCCACCTGCTGCAGCAGCTTGACCAGATCCTCCGCCAGCTGCATTTTGATATTAAAGCCAATGGGCAGGTTGGGGTTCTGGTGCGCCGGGTTCATGGCTCGACCTACATAAAAATTAATGTCTGTTGCGTCCTCCAGCAGCATCCGGGCGATCTGAGAGGCGCCGTCCCGGCCGTTATGCCACTTCTGGTACAGCCGATTTTCTCCGGCGTAATCCTTTACATATTCCAGCGCCTTATTGACGGTCAGCACCCCTTCCGTGACCAGATCCACCCCTTCGATCTTTGCGGTGGGGGGGATTTCCGGATCCAGGTAATCAATCGAGGTTTCCATTTTTTTGCCCAGGTAGGAGGCGGTCAGAGAAGAGGTGGTGCCGCCGGACACAATATGCTTGCCCTGCTTGGCAAAAAAGAGACCCATCATTTTATTTAAATCCTTCGGGTCCCGGGGAGGACCGAAGAGGAGGCTGACTACCTGTCTGTGCCGCACCTTCACGGCGGCGGCGGTGGTATCGTCCCCCGGCTCGTTCTGATACAAATCGTTGCAGGCGTCCACAATCAATGCCGAAATTCCCTGGGCGGACAGGTGATCTGTATAATTCTGCTCCACATAGTCCACAATATTATCCCGCTGCCAGCCGTAGTTCATGGTTTTGCCTACGCCTGCATAGATGGTGCCGTCGCTCATGGCGATGAACACATCCCCGCACTGAAGGGACAGCTTGGACTCGGAAATGGTTTTGCCGGAGACGGTACGGGTCACCACGGGGTAATCGTAGCTTTTGCCGTCCCGCAGCAAAATCACCGCCGGGTTATCATACTGGATGATTTCTGCCGTTTCGTTCCCGGTAATTTTAATAATGGTAAAGGTAGAATAGGCTACCCCCCTGGTTTTGCAGACCGGCAGGGTGGAAATGATGGTGTTCACGCAATCCTCCACGCTCATCCCGTTGGCAATCATGGTGGCGATGATTTTTGAGGTCAGGGTGGACAAAATATTTGCCTTTACGCCGCTGCCCAGCCCGTCGGCAAGCACCAGCACCGTATCCTCCCCGTCCCGGATGATCTGCACCATATCCCCGCAGTTCTGCTCTCCCAGTTTATTCAGGCTCTTATAGCCCACATCCACACATAAATCATTCATCCGCAAGCGTCTCCTTCAGTTTGGTGAGGGCAATTTTGGTTTCTGCGGTGGTTTCGCCCAGTAAGGAGGCGATCTCCTGCACCACCCGCATTTGCTTTTCTACCACCTTGTCGGTGATCTCAATTGCCGCCCGGCTCTTTTCCTCCTTGTTGTCCCGCTCGTGCTCCTCCCGGGTAATATCCTTCATCAGGATCATCAGGATATGATATTCTTTATCGTAAATAATGGTTTCTTCCACATATTTTTGATATTCTGCCAGATATTTTTTGGAATCGTACACATTTTTGCCCGAATCCAGCGCCAGCACATAATCCACCGGATCCAGCACACGGGTCACCGGCTCGCCGATGGGGTTTAACCGCTGTAAATTCAAAATCTGCTTGGCTGCGCTGTTGATCTGCTGAATTTGCAGCTGCTCGTCCAGCACGATAATGCCGTTGGGCGTATTCTGAATGATGGTATCGGAAAAGCTTTCCGCTTTTTCTTTAAAATAAGGAAGGCACATGGTCAACTCCGCCTTGCCCAGCAGCACCGCCTCTGCCTTTTCCCGGCAGGTATTATACCCGCAGCAGCCGCAGTTCAATTCCTTTTCCGGGCTGGTTTTGCCCATTTTCCGTAAAATCTCTTCAATTGCCTTGCTGCCCGGGGTCACGTGGGTTACCCCGCTGAAGGAAAACCG
>CAKSSZ010000082.1 GCA_934489915.1 uncultured Clostridia bacterium
AGACAGCTTATTTATTATATCACATCTTCCCGAGCTTGTCAATCCCCTTTTTCAACTTTTTTAAACTTTTTTTCAAGTCGTTGTTCCAGAGTTTGACTCCCTCTCAAAAGGTACTTTATAATAATACCATATCCTGTACCTTTTGTCAAGCCTTTTTCAGAAAAACTTCTCATTTTTTTAAAAACGCTGCAAAGTGAAATACTTTGCAGCGTTTTTGGTATGAGTAAGTCTGTAAGCCGAGTTCTGTATTAAACAGTCATCTATCTAGGCCGTATATTTCTACACGGCTCAAGCCACTTCACGGAATCAAATACGCCGGGCCGACGCGCATCCGTTGGACGCCTCCCGTATCAGTGTTGCACCAGGTGGGGTTTACATGGCCGAACGGTCTCCCGCCCGCCGGTGAGCTCTTACCTCGCCTTTCCATCCTTGCTTGCAGCTTGAAACAAGCTGCGTCAGCGGTTTCTTTCTGTTGCACTATCCTTAGAGTCGCCTCCACCGGGAGTTACCCGGCACCCTGCCCTATGGAGCTCGGACTTTCCTCATGTATGCCCAGCGGCATACCCGCGACTGTCTGGCTTACTCACAGTTTTACTATATCATATCCTCTCGGGCTTGTCAAGCAAATTCCCTTATTTTTCGCTTTCCTGGCTCTTTTCCATATGAGTCAGATTGCAAATGATGACCGCAGCCTGTGCCCGTGTGGCATTTTCAGCCGGGCCAAAGCGTCCGTCGCCCAAGCCGTTGATGATCCCGGCTTGCTGCATTGCATAAATCAAATCTTTTGCATAGCCTTCCATTTCTGTTTCGTCGGAAAATGTAATTTTTTCGCCCGTACTCGGCAGAACCAATCCTGCAATCCCTGCAACACGGTATGCCATGGCGGCCATTTCCTGACGGGTAATCAGCGCATCGGGACGGAATGTATTATCTTCATATCCTGCGGTAATCCCCGCTTTTTTCGCACTTGCCACAGCGGAATAGTACCAATCCTGCTTGGAGACATCTTTAAAATCGCAGGATGCGTCCTTATCTAACAGATCAAATGCCCGAGCCAGTATTGCCGCAAACTGCGCGCGGGTCACTGCTTCCTCCGGTGCAAACAAGCCCTCGGATACGCCGCTGATCGCCCCTTTATTCGCAAGCTCTAAAATCTTGGCTGACGCCCAGGGTACCGTATCCAAATCAGTAAACAAAACCGTTTGACCTGGTTGGTCAGGTTGATCCGGCTCGGTGGGTTGTGTGGGTTGTGTGGGTTGTGTGGGTGTGGTCGGCTCATCTCCGGATGTATTTCCTTTCTCCTTCATCACCACAGTTAACAGGCTATAAAGACCCAGATTATTTTTGTATCCCTCTTCCACAATTAATTCCCCACGGAACATATAAGTACCTGCAACTGTCGGATCATACGAGGACATATATCCGCTCCACGTAATTCCCATATCCTTAACGGAACCGTCATCCAGCTTTACAGACACAGTTTTCGGCAATAAAGACATTACATCCTCTGTGCCGTACGGAACGGTAATTGTTTCTAAGGGTAAGATCTGGCTGATCAGTGCGTCACCTTTTTCCCCGATGACCTGTGATACTGCCTCGCTGTCAAAGCTTGCTTTTTTCAACAGTTCACCCAAATACAGATCGGCGCCGTTGGGAGAATGCTCGGCATAAGCAGGAGCGGTGTTGCGGGCAGCCAGCTGCAAATTCATATTTCCCTGACCGATTACTTCAAAAGTAACGGTAAACAACTCCAGATTCCCGGAAGGAACCGCATAGCCTTCTTCCCGATAACCGTCCGGCGTCATACCGATGACGTACTGTACAATTCCCTTTTCAGGATTTGTCTCGGTAAAGACCTTTGTCATAATACCGCTATCTGCCAATTCCTTACTCATGCTCGGCTCTGCGGTGCATTTTAAAACAGTAGGGTTATAGTATATAGCCACGTCAGACGCATAATATTTTTTTGCGGTAATATTTTTTAAGCTTACCAAAACAGTTACCGTATCTCCTACTGCCGACGGGGTTGATAACAACTGAATCCCGATTGTTGCAAAATCCTCCTCTGCGCTCACCATTCCAACGCTCAAGGAAAAAACCATAAGAAGACTGAGCAAAAGTGCAATTCCCTGTTTCATTTTATTCTCCATTCTGCCGCCCTGCATCGGCTCTGATTATCATTTCAAGCTTCCCTCTTATCAGCAGGGTAAAAAATGATAAGAGATACGCCCTTGTGCGTTTCTTGACATGTGCAAAGAAAACTCGAACGGGCAAATTATATTTACCGGAGGCAATCACATGAGAAAAACGCTCATGTTAGCCGCCTTTTTCTAAAAAAGGGCTGTCACACATCAGAAGCACTTGTATCGGATTGCCCACCGCCGACATGACGGGGGC
Source organism: uncultured Clostridia bacterium (assembly GCA_934489915.1). Taxonomy (GTDB): domain Bacteria; phylum Bacillota; class Clostridia; order HGM11514; family HGM11514; genus SIG438. The sequence goes on from CAKSSZ010000082.1 coordinate 2,398, forward strand.
AATCACCATACAATGAGGTTCTTAACGGGACAGCCCTTTTACCATTTTGTTTGAATTGCTAATTATTTCAGCGCTTTCAGGTTATAGATGATTACAGCAGCCTGCGCTCTGTTTGCAGTTTCCTGCGGAGCGAAGCGACCGTCGCCCATACCGTTGATGATCTGAGCAGAAGCCAGAACCTGAACGGATTCCTGTGCATAACCGGAAATCTGTGCTGCATCGCTGAAGGATACAGAAGTCTTTGCCGGAACGGAAACATTTGCGGCAATTGCTGCGCGATGAGCCATTACAGCCATTTCCTCACGGGTAATCCGTGCATTCGGGTTAAAGCTGCCGTCTTCATAACCGGAAACGATATTCAGCGCACTTGCAATCCGAACGGATTCATAGAACCATTCTCCGTTAGAAACATCGGTAAAGGTCTTGCCGGCTTCAGACGTGGTCAGGCTTAACGCTCTTACCAACAGGCTTGCAAATTCTGCTCTGGTTACATCGTCGCCCGGTGCATACAGAGTAGAAGTTTTACCGGAAATCACCTTTTCAGCAGCCAGCTTAGAAATCATACCGGCAGCCCATGCATAATCACCTAAGTCGGTGAATACGATTTCAACACTATCATTTTTGCCGCCGCCAGCAACCTGTGCCAGCTTGGAAGGATCCATCGTTACAGTGATGAAGAACCATCCGGTTGCGCCGGTGCTATCAGTTGCGGTAATGGTTACACTACCGGGAGCATTTGCAATGATCCGCCCTTCTTTGGTGATCATGGCGATACTGCTGTTGGTGGTAAACCAGGTAACGATTTCAGAAGCGGTAACCTGGATTGCCTGACCGGTCAGCATACCCTTGGTCATACCGTTTACAGTCTGACCGTTCAAATAAATGCTAACAGATTGTGTATCAGGGGTAACACTACCTTCTACCGTAACTTTTGCAGTTACAGCAACCGTACCTACGGTACCGTTCAGGGTGTATGTACCCGCCTTGCTTGCTTTCAATGCTAAGGACGCTGCGTCCCAAACAACCTTTTCTTCGCCTTCGGTTCCATCCTCATAAACAACAGCTACCTTGGAAGGATACAGGGAAGTCAGTAAGGAGTTGCTTGCTTTTACCTTCTGATCTTCAAAGGTGTAGTTCACAGTCTTTACAACAGGATTTACCGCCTTAGAAATAATTACCTTAACAGTAACCGTGTTGTCCTCCATCGTTACATTCTTCGGAAGCGTGATGGTTCCCTTGAATTCATAGGTACCTGCCTTCGTGCTGTCATAGCTAACACCGACCCAAGTTACGAAAGCTGCGATCTTATCACTGTCAGCCTGCAGCGTAACAACCTTCGGCAAACGGGCGATTATGCCGGCTTCGTCCTTATCTGCAGCTTCATAAGCCACGGTCAAAGATGCGGGAACGCTTTCGTTAACCAGCGTTGCAACAACAGATGTTGCAGGCATTTTGCTGATTTCTACCGGGCAGCTTGCTTTCAAGCCCTTGGTATTTTCATATTTGGTGCCCAGATTCAATTCACCTTCTGCGCTGGCAGCGCCTTCGGTGTATGTCCAGGTTACAGGCAGATCAACCTTGTTCCCGTTCTTCAAAGTAGCAGATACGGTAGCGGGCAACAAAGATTTAATCTGATCTACGGTAGCTTCAGCCGGAACCAAAACGGAGGCTGCTGCTGCAACAGAGTCAATGTCCAGCTTCTTAACGGTTACTTTAGCGGTTGCTTTCAGATTCTTACTATTTGTAATTGTTTCGGAGGTTTTCAGAGTACCTTCAAAGGTATAATCCCCGGCAACGTCTCCTTTGTAGGAATCGCAAGCCCAAGTAATATCAATCTTACCGGTAGTAGCATCGTCAAAGGTAACGTCAGCCTTTGCAGGCAGCTGAGCAATGACATCTTCCAAGGAAGTACCAATTGCAACTTCATGATCGGCAATTGCTGCAACGGAGTCCATGTTTTGCTTTACAATACCGATCCGGATGGTATTGGTAACATCGGTAACGGTAGCTTTTTCAGTCAAAGCAGAGCAATATGCTTTTACATCACCCATGTTAAAGCTTAAGCCGGTCACGCCTTCTCTTAATACTTTAAAACGAATCCCTACCACATTATAACTGCCGGAAGAACAATCAACGCATGCGGTTGCATCGCTTACCAGTGCCAGGTTCTTACCCAGTGCATAAAACACTTCGCCGGCGGTGTTATCAATGGTAGAAGGCAGTACGGAGAAAAAGCCTTCTCCGGTTGCTTCACTATAGATATCCTTACAGGGAACTGTTCCCTGTCCAATCACTTTTGGGGTTGCACCCTTGCTATCAACCACCTGCAGAACAGTAGGGTCAAACTTCAGCGTGAACTGAATGCCCATCAATTTCTTTGCAGAAATATCTGTTAAATTCACATTTGCAATAAACGTATCCCCTACCGTTAACCCGGCAGTATCTTTGTCTGCAACGATTTCAATGTTAGCAGTATCGGCAGCTGCGGCAACAGTGAAAGCGAAGCTCATGAAAGACAGCGCCATGGTCAAAATAAGTAGAAGTGAAATGCCTTTTTTGAGTTTCATAATTAGTCCTCTCTTCTTTTTGAATTTTTATGTTAATCATTACTTAACGTAATTCCATTAACCAAAGATTATTTTTTGAAGTAAGCCAAGACGAGGTTATAATCGTCGATGTCAACTCTGCCGTCGCCATTTGCGTCACCTTCCGAAGTGACCTTACCAAAGTTTTTCAAAACTGTATTATAGTCTTCCAGGTCAACAACGCCGTCGCCGGTTACATCGCCGGGCTTTGCAGATCCCAAGTTAATGGGTTGGCTGCTCACGGTTGCTACTTGGGTGCCACCTATGTAAGCCGTAAAACTGTCGCCTTTTTCAGCGCCAATCTTCATTGACACGGAAAAACTATTGTCAGCAGCGGTTGCCACCTGATCCAGATAGACGATATCGCCATCTGTCATACTGCTCAGAGACGCAGTGGATTTTAACACCACCACCGTAACCTGCTGATTGGCTGCCGGTTCCTCTACCCGACCGGATAACGTCACTTCTCTGGTTGCGGCATCCGTCACCGGTGTATTCAAACTAATGCTTGCAGCAAATACACCCATGGACAAAACCATAACCAGCGCTGTCGCCAGACAAATTGCCTTAAAAAGATGCTTCATGATGATTCCTCCTTTTTTTCTGTGTTTACCGAAAGACACAGCTGTCCTACGGCAGTATAATTACATTATAACACTAATTTTTTTATTTTGCAAGTACTTTATGTTAATTTTTTATTTCAAATTTGCTTTTTTCTCACCTTTTTTATCTCGAGAGAAAAATCCTAGCAAAAATCCCCCGCGATAAGCGACCCGCGCCGCTTCTTTTTCAATTTGATTACTGACCCCCAGGCTGCCGGCAAACGGGAAAAACACCTTCTCTGTCGGATAAGACACGCCGGAAATGCTCACCTCCTCCACATCCCCTCCGAAGGGGATCAAAGACAGGTACCACCCTTCCCGCTTCGGGAGCAGGGCAGGCGAGTCCACCAAAAAGGCTTCGTTCCAGCAATCCCGCAAAATTCCACGGGCACTGCGGTCATGCAGATATTTTAACAATGCAAAGTTTGCCAGGCTATGATCCCAACGGGAACCGACAGCGCCTAACAGCCAAATTTCCCGGCAGCCCTGCTCCAGGCAGTAATCCGCAGCCAGATAGGAATCTGTCGCATCCTTTCTGACAGGGTAAGTAAGCTTAGGCACGTCCGAAGGAATTTCCTCACAGGAATCAAAATCGCCGATCAGCAAATCCGGCTGCAATCCAAGCGCTTTGGCATGCCGCCAGCCTCCGTCTGCACACACAACAAGTGCGTCTGCCGTCAAAGGAAGCTGGGGGTAAAAATCAGCCAGCCCTTCGATTTCACCGGCACAAAAAATAATTCCCTGTTTGTTCATATGCTACATTCTCCTTAAAAAAGACCGAACCGCCCCGGCGATATCCTCCTGCCCAAAGACCGCAGAGCCTGCCACCAATACATTTGCGCCGGCGGCAAGCACCTCCGCCGCATTCTCCAAGCCGATGCCGCCGTCCACCTCAAGGTCAATCCTGCGTTCCCCGATCAAATGCTTTACCCGCCGGATTTTTTCAGTCACAGCCGGAATATACCGCTGCCCGCCGAACCCGGGGTTTACAGACATCAGCAAAATCAGATCCAAATCATCCAATAAATATTGCAGGCAGCTTTCTTCTGTTGCCGGATTCAAAGCAACCCCCGCCCGTTTGCCGCACTTGTGAATCTGCTGAATCACCCGATGGGCATGAGAGGTCGCCTCAGCATGAAAGGTGATGATATCTGCACCGGCTTCGGCAAACCGTTCCACATACTGCTCAGGGTGAGCAATCA
>CAKSSZ010000083.1 GCA_934489915.1 uncultured Clostridia bacterium
AATCCTCCGTGTATGCCAAGACGAAAACAAAGCTGCCGATCATATAGCGGGAGATCGATTCAATTCCCGTGCAGAGCGGAATGGTTAAAAAGATCAACGCCAGCATACCTTCCGCATATCGTTTCCGCTTCCACAAACACCAAGTCAAGTAATACCCTCCCAACGCCCAAAGTGCCTGCATCGTGGTTTGTTTTTCCGTAGACCGCAGTGCAAGATACAAAGTGCTAAACGGGTTTCCAACCGTACGGTGCCAGACCCTCTGCACCCGCATAAATGCCAGAGGATCTCCGGTCAAGTGCTTTAAAAACAGCATGAACAGGAATAACCCTAACGGGATCAGTACAACGCTCAAAACAAGTCTATGATTGCGCAAAAAATCAGGAATCAGCCGCTTCCAAACTGCCCGCCCCCACTGCTGCTTTTTGAAACAGAAATAGGATATCATCACAGCAAATACCAGCATGACACCCGTATTTCTGGTTGCGGATAACAGCATACCGATCATCCCGACTGCCAAATAACGCCTTTGCTCCAGACAGTAAAGAGTGCCCACCAACAGCAATAAAAACAACGATTCTGTATATAAAGATGAAAAATAAAAGCTAAACACCCCAAAACACATGAGAAAGCAAAAAAGAGCCGCCATTTTCCCGTTCTGCCGAGTCAGTAATATGTATCGAAAGGCGAGATACAAGGCAGCAGTCAAAGCAGCGGTATTGAAAAAGAACCCGATTGCGTCAAGCTGATGCAATCCAAGTAAATAAAAACCGTGCAGTATCATGGGCATCAAAGGGAAAAACGCCCACTCCGCAGAACCGCTCGGCAAGGGCTGCGCCCGATAGCCGTGTTCCCCGATTCCGTAATACCAATTTGCATCATAATGGCGAAATGCTTCAAAAAAGCTGACGTCACCGGGCTGTCTGCTGCTCCAAACCAAATAAATGCCCAACATCACCAGCCGGGAAAGGATCACCATCAAACAAACCAGAAGCAGAATGCTTTTTTTACTTTTCTTCGGATCTCCAAACAATCGAATCCATCTTGAGTACAAAGCGTCCATGATTCATTATCCTTCTTATCGTATTAATACAAAACAATCCGCTGCAGCAAGGTTTCGGAAGAATAAGGCTGCAAAGCAAGGGTGAGAGTCAGCCAACCGTCATCACCGATACAGTCTGCCGGAATCCTGACCGTATAAGCGCCATCCTCATTGATCTGCAAAGAACCAAGCTCCTTTTGATTAGCAACCGCCAAAACGTCTCCCGCTAAACCGGTGAGGGAAGCCTCTAAGGTATATTCCCTTTGCTCCATCCCTGTAAAATACACATCCGCCCGCTCCTGACTCCATCTGCAGCCGTCTGGCATCAGCCTCCCCCAGCCTTTTCCTCTGCGGCGGACGCGGTACGGGTCTTTTGAGATCATGCAAAAGGAAAGGGGCTCACCCGGTTCATATTGCAACCCGCCGTTTCCCGGCCAATTGGCCAAGGTACGATCCACATAATACATTCTGTATTCCAACGAAACCTTCGGGTGTATCCCGGACAACAGCAAAAAAAGATAAAAAGTCAGGAGCATCAGGCTCAAACCGTAGCATATCACTTTTTTCATCATGATCTTTCCGCTCATCTTTCGCAGGACTCCGGCACAGCTGAACACAGCTTTTGTGACCGCCGAACCGCATTTGCCACCTGCTCTGCCAGGACACGGTAGCCCGCCTCCGTATAATGTACGCTGTCACCGGGATGCCCCAGCTCTCCCCGCTCTGCCATCAAGCCATATAAATCGTTGACTTCAAATCCAAAGTCCTTGGCCACACGGCAGGCAATTTCATTTCTCTCCAGCACAATCCGGTTGCGTTCTCCCAGGCAGGCGGGATGTTCCGGATCCCGCACCGGCGTAGTCAGCGCAATCACAATCGGGGTTCCGGGGAACAAGCCTTGCAGCTGCTCCATCACCGCACGATAAGCCCTTTCATAAGCCTGCGCCGTCAAATGCCAGCCATGCAAGCCGTTGTTGAAATGGATCAAATCGCACCGCTTCATTTGCGCAGCCATATAACGCACCCCTTCCAAAAAGCAGGGGTGATCCAGCGCCTTTGACGTCCCAAAATCGTCTGCATAGCAGGCTCCGTCCAGCAATTCGTTGACCATACGGCGGTATCCGCAGGAAATCGAATCGCCAATCAGCAGTACACGGTGCGCTTCCTCCTCCGGGTGATCCCACCAAATGTTATCCCATTCATAAGTCTCCAACGGGGTTACTTTTGTTTGTTCTTCATAAGTAAAATCCATAAAATCTCCATTCCGCCGATCCGAGAGTCGGCTCAAATCATAATGAAAATTCTCTGATCTGCTTTTCTTTTATGCAATATCCGCCAAAAAGCACAAAACGTCATCATTTCTGCCCTTTTATTTCCCGCACTGCGCCAGCAAATCCGCACGGATATCCCACAGCTTTTGCGACAGGTCAACATAATATTCGTGGGGATTATCAAACCGCAGCACCTCGTCCCACAAGGTATTGACCTGTTCCTTACAAAACGCCTGGATTTCCTGCACACTGGGGCTTTCATATACACATTTCCCCTGTACAAAAATGGGCTTTAACAGCTCTTTGGCATAGAAATCCGTCACCAGTTTGCGCTTCCAGGTATGCTCCGAATCAAAAATTTCATAAGGCTTGGAATCGTCAATACTTTCCCGATAATCGGTTACCACATCCGCAATTGCCTTATCATTTTCCCGGGAAAAGAGGCGGTACAGCTTTTTAAAGCCCGGGTTGATCATCTTGGAAACGTTTTCGCTGATTTTAATTTTCGGCGTATATCCGCCATCGTCATTTTCCACTGCCGTCAGCTTATAAACGCCACCGAACACCGGCTCGGAACGGGAGGTAATCAACCGTTCCCCAACCCCAAAGGAATCAATGGCAGCCCCCTGGGACAAGGTAGCCTGAATGATCTTTTCATCCAGCGAGTTGGAAGCGACAATCGGGCAATCCTCAAACCCGTTCTCATCCAGCATTTTCCGCATCCGTTTGGACAAATAAGTAATGTCCCCGCTGTCAATCCGAACGCCCCCCGGACGGAACCCGGCAGGTACAACAACCTCTTTGAATACCCGAATGGCATTGGGCATCCCCGACTTTAACACATTATAGGTATCCACCAGAAGAGTACAGCTTTGAGGGTAGGTTTCCGCATATTTCCGGAATGCTTCATATTCGCTGTCAAACATCTGCACCCAGCTGTGCGCCATGGTTCCCAATGCGGGGATCTGATAATATTTTTCACAAATAGCGCAGGCGGTTCCCACACATCCGCCGATATAAGCCGCTCTGGCGCCCATAATCGCTCCGTGAGAGCCTTGCGCCCGGCGGGAACCAAATTCCATAACCGCCCGCCCGTCCGCCGCACGGACAATTCTGTTGGCTTTTGTGGCAATCAAACTCTGGTGGTTGATGGAAAGGAGCAGCATGGTTTCCACAAACTGTGCCTGAATCACAGGCCCGCGCACAATCACAATGGGTTCATGGGGAAAAATCGGCGTTCCCTCCTCCACTGCCCAAACATCACAGGAAAAAGTAAAATCAGAAAGATATTGCAAAAAATCTTCCGAAAAGATGCCCTTGCTCCGCAAAAAAGCAATGTCATCCTCTTCAAAGTTCAAATTTTGCAAATAGTGAATCACCTGCTCCAGCCCTGCCATAATGGCAAAGCCGCCATCGTCAGGTACCTTTCTGAAAAACATATCAAACACCGCAATTTTATCCCGCAAACCGTGTTCAAAATAGCCGTTTGCCATGGTCAGCTCATAAAAATCGGTCAGCATCGTTAAATTCATATCTTCTGCCCAGTCTGTATTCTTCATTCTGCTGCGCTCCCTTCCTCGCCGTTCAAGTATGTAGTTTCTTCCTTCTTTTCCCGGGACATCAAATCATGAATGGCATCCGCAGGAGTCTTTCCTTCAAATAATACCTCATAAGCCTGGCGGCAGATTGGCATTTCTACCTGATATTTCTGTGCCAAATCGTGAGCGGCTGCCGCCGTTTTCACCCCTTCTACCACCATATTAACCTGTGACAGGGTATCCTCTAAGGAGTGCCCCTGCCCAATCAAAATCCCCGCCCGGCGGTTCCGGCTGTGCATACTGGTACAGGTAACGATCAAATCCCCGATCCCGGACAAACCGGAAAAGGTCTCCGCACGGGCGCCCATAGCGCAGCCCAGCCGTGTAATTTCTGCTAAGCCACGGGTCATCAGAGCCGCTTTGGTATTGTCCCCCAGTCCCAGTCCGTCCAAAATACCGGCACACAGGGCAATGACATTTTTCAGCGCACCGCCCAGTTCAACCCCGATCACATCGGCGTTGGTATACACCCGAAAGGCAGGACTCATTACCAAATCCTGCACCCGCTTTGCCAAGGCAAGATCCTCACAGGCAACCACATTTGTCGTGGGGATTCCACGCCCTACCTCTTCTGCATGAGAGGGGCCGGACATGACCGCAACCTTTGCGTCCGGAATCACCTGCGTCACCACCTGGGAAAGACGGAGCAAGGTGCCTTCCTCCAAGCCTTTCGAAATATTCACCAGCAATTGACCGGTATAATAGGGCTTCATTTTTTCTGCCGTCTGGCGCACCGTATGAGACGGAACGGCGATAATCACGCAATCCTTTCCCTCCATTGCCTCACGGATCTCCGTCACCGGCCGCACAGAATCAGGCAAAGAAACCCCGGGGAGAAACTGTTGATTTTCCCGATGGCGAATCATCTCCGCCGCCTGCTCCGGATCATACACCCACAAGGTAACCTGATGTGTTTTTCCCAGCAGTACAGACATTGCCGTCCCCCAGCTGCCTGCACCTATAATACCGATTTCAGCCATTTTCCACTCCATCCTTTCCATGCTTTTTCTCTCCCAGCTTTGGCTCCGTCCCCTGCGCCAGCCGTTTTAAATTGCCCCGATGCATAAAGATGGCCAGCCCGCCGGCACAAATACCGAACACCAAAAAAGGGAGGTGTTCCGTCCCCGGATAAAACCAGGGAAGCAAGATCAAAACCGCCGCTGCGCAGACCGATCCCAAAGAAACATAACGGGTCACCAGTACCACAATCAGGAACAACCCGATCAGGCACACAAAAACAACCGGCTGCAGCACCGCAATCACCGCTGCACTGGTCAAAATTCCTTTTCCGCCCTTCCCTTTAAAGTACAAGGGAAAATTGTGTCCTAAAATTGCAAAAAAGCCGGCTGCACAGCAATACAATTCACTGTTTTGGTATACACGGATGCCTAAATTGGCAGAGAGCTTCATGAGAAACCCGCCCAGCACCACAGCCAAAACGCCTTTTGCCGCATCCCCCAGCACCACAAACGCCGCCGCTTTTTTCCCAAGCACCCGTAAGGTGTTGGTTGCGCCTGCATTGCCGCTGCCGTGGGTTCGGATATCCGTTCCGTACATATGCGAAATGAGAATAGAAGTATTCACACTGCCCAGCAAATACGCCGCCAGGCAAATGAAAATCAATGTAATCATAATGCACCTTCCCAACCGGTTACTCCCGCTCTTTTGTTTTTTCCCGGATCATCATCCGAATCGGCGTTCCTTCCAGCCCAAACACAGACCGAATCTGATTTTCCAGATATCGCTGGTAGGAAAAATGAAACAGCTCCTTGTTGTTCACAAAGAATACAAAGGAGGGCGGCTTCACCCCGACCTGCGTAGCATATAAAATTTTCAGCCGTTTTCCCTTATCGCTTGGGGGCTGCACCTGCGCCACCGCGTCTCCGATCACATCGTTGAGCATCCCGGTAGCAATCCGCATGGCGTGCTGCTCACTGACAAAATTGATCAGCTCAAACAACTTGTTGACCCGCTGCCCGGTTTTGGCAGAAATGAACACAATCGGTGCATAAGTCATAAAGCTCAGCCCTTCCATCACACGGGTGCGGAACTGGTTCATGGTTTTCCCGTCCTTCTCCACCAGATCCCATTTATTCACCACAATCACAATCGCCCGCCCCTTCTCGTGGGCATAGCCGGCAATTTTCGTATCCTGCTCCGTCACACCCTCCACAGCGTCTAACATCAGCAGGCAAACGTCACTCCGTTCAATGGCAGTTAAAGACCGTACCACGCTGTAATGTTCAATGGCCTCTTCCACCTTTTTCCGCTTTCTCATACCGGCAGTATCCACAAACACATACTGCCGCCCCTCATAGGTATAGGGCGAATCTACAGCGTCCCGTGTGGTACCGGGAATGTGGCTGACAATATGCCGCTCCTCTCCCAAAATCCGATTAATTAAGGAAGATTTCCCTGCATTTGGCTTTCCGATCACTGCCACCCGGGTCACATCCTCGTCATATTCCTCCAGCGCCGCCGGGTCAAAATGAGAGGTAATGGCGTCCAGCACCTCTCCCAAGCCTAACCCGTGAGTGGAAGAAATGGGGTACACCTCATCTAACCCCAGGTTATAAAACTCATAAAATTCCATCGGCGGCTCCCCAATCTGATCCACCTTATTGCAGGCAAGCACCACCGGCTTGGAGGATTTTTGCAGCATAGAGGCAATCTCCCGATCGGTTGCCGTCACACCCTCCTTCACATTGGTCAGGAATAAAATCACATCGGCCGACTCGATGGCAAGTTCCGCCTGCCGCCGCATCTGCGCCAGAATGATATCCTTGCTGTACGGCTCAATCCCGCCCGTATCAATC
>CAKSSZ010000084.1 GCA_934489915.1 uncultured Clostridia bacterium
AGATAGAACAGCTTTATGATCAAATGCCGAAGCTGGATTGCGGTTCCTGCGGGGCGCCGTCCTGCAAGGCGTTGGCGGAGGATATTGTGCGGGGTTTTGCCGGAGAAAACGACTGTATCATCAAAATGCGGGAGCGGATCCGGGAACTGGCGCAGGATCTGATGGATTTAGATCAGTCAAAGGACGGTGGAACAGTATGAAATTATCCGAACTGTTGGAGCAAACAGGCTGGGAACAGCTGACGGACGGAACCGATGATGACCGGGAGATCACCGGCTGTTATCTGGGTGACTTGCTCAGTTGGGTGATGGGACGCGCTCAAAGGGGCAACGTGTGGATTACCATTATGAGCAATGTGAATATTGTTGCGGTAGCTTCCTTGACCGATTGTGCCTGTGTGGTGCTGGCAGAGGGCGTGACCCCTGAGCAGTCGGTAGTGGATAAGGCAAACAGCCAGGGTGTGGCTCTGGTGCGTTCTCCGGTGCCTGCTTATGAGTCAGCTATGGCACTGCATTCTCTGTTATGATGTATTACGATTTTCACATTCATTCTGCTTTGTCCCCCTGCGGGGACGTGGATATGACTCCCAATAATATTGTGGGTCTGGCAAAACTGATTGGTCTAGACGCTATCGCCGTGACCGATCACAATACCGTTGGAAATGTGGGGGCTGTGATGGAAGCGGGAAAGCGTGTCGGCATTCGAGTAGTTCCCGGGATGGAGGTGCAGACGGCAGAGGAGGTACATATTTTAACCTTGTTTCCTACCCAAGAGGCCGCAGGTTATGTGGCAGAGCGGGTATATCGGAGCCTGCCGGAGGTACCTAACCGTCCTGAAATTTTTGGAGAGCAGCTGCTCTTTGACGGGGAGGATCGGGTGATCGGCCGGGAGGAAAAGCTGCTGCTTTCCTCCTCGGCGCTGTCTGTGAATCAATTGTTTTCTCTGGTGGAGGAGGCGGGCGGATTATTTGCCCCGGCTCATGTGGATCGTCATTCTTACAGTATTTTGACCAACCTGGGCTTTTTGCCGCCGGAGCTGCCCATTCGCTGGATTGAGCTTTCCCGCCGGGTGGATTGCCCGGAGGATTACATTGGGAGCCGCCCGGATTTGGCGGGGCTGCGTGTGCTGCGAAATTCCGACGCCCATTATCTGACCGATTTAGCGGAGCCGGACGCAGCCATAGAGCAGATTGAGGCATTGTTTCCGTCGGGAGGGCGGCTATGAAAGAATTATCTCTGCATATTTTAGACATTATTCAAAATTCAGTCAGAGCAAACGCTACCGAGATTCGGCTGGAGATTACCGAGCTGAGCCGGGAAAATCAGCTGCGGATCACCGTGGAGGATAACGGCTGCGGCATGAGCCCTTCCTTGCTTGCCCGGGTGCGGGATCCTTTTACCACAACCCGTACAACGAGAAAGGCGGGGCTTGGAATCCCGTTGCTGGAGGCAGCGGCCAGGCAATGCGGCGGCGGTTTGGAAATTTGGTCGGAGGTAGGGGTCGGGACCCGGTTAACCGCATGGTTTGAGCGGGAGCATATTGACCGGGCACCCCTGGGAGATATGGCGGAAACGGTGGTGAGCGCAGTGTTGAGCGCTCCTCAAACCAGGTTTCGTTATATCCATTGCTTTGATGACAAATCTTTTATATTTGATACGGCAGAACTTAAGCAGGTCTTGGGCAAGGTTCCCTTGGACACGCCGGAGGTTTTGGTGTGGATCCGGGACTATGTCCGGGAAGGCTTGGCCGAATTGATAGAATCATTTTCGTAAGGAGGAAGTTATGAAAAGTTTAGAGGAATTACAGGCAATTCGTGAGAAAATGGGACATCAGGTTCATTTGCGCAAGGAGCGGACAGACGGTGTCCGTGTGGTTGTGGGTATGGCGACCTGCGGGATTGCTGCAGGCGCACGCCCGGTGCTGAACCGCTTTGTGGAAGAAGTGGATAAGCGGGAGCTGAATGATGTTATGGTGGCACAGACCGGCTGCATCGGCATGTGCCGCTTGGAGCCGATTGTGGAAGTGTTCATCCCCGGGGAGGAAAAGGTGACTTATGTACATATGACCCCGGAAAAAGCGGCGAGAGTTGTGGCAGAGCACCTGGTAAATCATCAGCCGGTACGGGAATTTACCATCGGCGAAGCTGAATAGGAAGTAGAGGAGGATAAAAAAGATGAATATATACAGGGCGCATGTCCTGGTTTGCGGCGGTACGGGATGTACTTCTTCCGGCTCCGTAAAAATCCAGGAGGAATTTGAAAACCAGTTGAAGCAAAGAGGGCTGGAAAATGAAATTAAAGTAGTACAGACCGGGTGCTTTGGTCTGTGTGCATTGGGACCGGTTGTCATTGTGTACCCGGAAGGATCCTTCTACAGTATGGTTACGGTGGATGACGTGGCTGAAATCGTGGAAGAACACCTGCTGAAAGGGCGGATTGTAACCCGTCTGCTTTACGATGAAACCGTGCAGAATGAGGGAGAAATCAAGTCCTTGAACGACGTGGACTTTTATAAAAAGCAAATGCGTGTTGTGCTGCGGAACTGCGGCGTGATTAATCCGGAAAATATTGATGAATACATTGCCGTGGACGGTTACCGTGCATTGGGGAAGGTGCTGACGGAAATGACGCCGGAGCAGGTGATCGACCTGATGAAGCAATCGGGGCTGCGTGGCCGCGGGGGCGGCGGATTCCCCACCGGTGTGAAATGGGATTTTGCCGCAAAACAGCCGAAGGGACAGAAATATGTAGGCTGTAATGCGGACGAAGGCGACCCCGGCGCTTTTATGGACAGAAGCGTTCTGGAGGGCGACCCTCACGTTGTCATTGAAGCAATGGCAATTGCAGGCTATGCCATCGGCTCCGACCAGGGGTATGTGTATATCCGTGCGGAGTATCCGATTGCGGTAGGCAGACTGCAAAAGGCAATTGACCAGGCAAGAGAATATGGCTTGCTGGGGAAAAATATTTTCGGAACCGACTTTAACTTTGATATTGAAATCCGTTTGGGCGCCGGCGCTTTTGTGTGCGGTGAAGAAACGGCGCTGATGACTTCTATTGAAGGTCACCGCGGTGAGCCTCGTCCCCGTCCGCCGTTCCCGGCTGTAAAGGGATTGTGGCAGAAGCCCACCATCTTAAATAATGTGGAAACCTACGCAAATATTCCTCAGATTATCCTGAAGGGCGTGGATTGGTTTACTTCCATCGGTACGGAAAAGAGCAAGGGAACCAAAGTGTTTGCCGTAGGCGGGAAAATTAAAAATACCGGTCTGGTGGAAATTCCCATGGGAACGACTCTGCGTGAAATTGTGGAAGAAATCGGCGGCGGTATTCCCAACGGCAAGAAGTTTAAGGCTGCACAGACGGGCGGCCCTTCCGGCGGATGTATTCCGGCTTCTTTGATGGATATTGAAATCGATTACGATTCCTTGATCAGTATCGGTTCCATGATGGGTTCCGGCGGATTGATTGTCATGGATGAAGATTCCTGTATGGTGGACATTGCAAAATTCTTCCTGGAATTCACGGTAGATGAATCCTGCGGAAAATGTACTCCCTGCCGGATCGGTACCAAGAGAATGTATGAAATTCTGGATAAGATCACAAAGGGCAAAGGAACCTTAGAGGATATTGACCGTTTAGAGGAGCTGGCATATGCTATCAAGACCTCTGCTATGTGTGGATTGGGTCAGACGGCTCCTAACCCGGTTTTAAGTACGCTGCGGTATTTCAGAGATGAATATGTGGCGCACGTTGTAGATAAAAAATGTCCCGCCGGCGTTTGTAAAGCGTTGCTGTCTTACGCCATTGATCCTGAAAAATGTAAGGGCTGCAGCCTGTGTGCGAGAAATTGTCCTGCGGATGCTATTTCCGGTGAAATTAAACATCCGTTTATTATTGATAACAAAGCATGTATTAAGTGCGGCGCTTGCATGAGCAAGTGTAAGTTCAACGCTATTTACAAACAATAAGGAGAAAGGAGAAAAAAACCATGGTGAATGTAATCATTGACGGGATCAGCGTCAGCGTTCCCGAGGGCAGCACAATTTTAGAAGCTGCCAAATATGCAAATGTAGATATCCCCACCCTGTGTTATTTGAAAGACGCAAACCAGATCGGCGCATGTCGGATTTGCGTGGTAGAGGTAAAGGGCGCAAGAGGTCTTGCGGCTGCCTGTGTTTATCCGGTCAACGAGGGAATGGAGGTTATGACCAATACCCCCAAGGTGCGGGAAGCCAGAAAAGTGACCTTAGAGCTGCTGCTGTCCAACCACGAACAGAAGTGCTTAAGCTGCGTGCGGAATAAAAACTGTGAACTGCAGTCTCTGGCTGAGGAATTTGGCGTGGACGCAGATCGGTTTGAAGGGGAAAATATTCATTATGAAAAGGATGAAAGCTCCGCTTCTATCGTGCGGGATTCTAATAAATGTATTTTGTGCCGTCGGTGTGTCGGCGTTTGTAAAAACATCCAGACTGTAGGCGCAATTGACGCAGTGGAAAGAGGGTTTTCCACTCATATTTCTCCTGCCTTTGAAAAATCCCTGGCAGATGTGAACTGCGTCAACTGCGGGCAGTGCATTACTGCATGTCCTGTAGGCGCCCTGACGGAAAAGGACAGCATTGCTCAGGTATGGGATGCGCTGGCGGATGAAGATAAGTATGTGGTGGTTCAGCCGGCTCCTGCAGTTCGTGTTGGCTTGGGTGAAGAATTCGGGTTGCCGGTAGGAACCCGGGTGACCGGTAAAATGGTTACCGCTTTGAAGCGGCTGGGCTTTGATAAGGTATTTGATACGGATACCGCAGCGGATGTTACGATCATGGAAGAAGGCACAGAACTGCTGCACCGACTGGAAAAGGGTGAGAATTTGCCCCTGATTACTTCCTGCAGCCCCGGTTGGATTAAGTTCTGTGAGCATAATTATCCGGAATTTTTGGATCACCTGTCTTCTTGTAAATCTCCTCATGAGATGTACGGTGCAATCATCAAATCTTACTATGCGGAAAAAGAGGGCATTGATCCCAAGAAGATTTATGTGGTTTCGGTGATGCCCTGTACGGCGAAAAAGTTTGAAGCCCAAAGAGAAGAGTTGGGTCATGATCATATGCAGGACGTGGACGCCGTACTGACGGTTCGGGAGCTGGCAAAAATGATCCGTACTGCCGGATTGGACTTTGTGAATTTGCCGGACGGCGTTTTTGACAGTCCCTTTGGGGAGGAAGCAACCGGCGCAGGTGTGATCTTCGGTGCGACCGGCGGCGTTATGGAAGCGGCGCTGCGTACGGTGGCAGATATTTTAACCGGGAAGGATAATTCTGAAATTGAATATGAAGCGGTTCGTGGTCTGGATGGAGTGAAGTTTGCCACGGTAGAAGCCGGCGGAAAAACACTCCGGGCGGCAGTGGCGCACGGTCTGGGCAATGCAAGAAAGCTGCTGGAGAGCATTAAGAGCGGCGAACAGAAGGTGGATTTTGTAGAAATTATGGCTTGCCCGGGCGGCTGCGTCAATGGCGGCGGTCAGCCGATTGTTTCTGCAAAATATAAAATGACGCACGATGTGAGAGCAGAGCGTGCTGCCGCCATCTATGAGGAGGATAAAGCGCTGCCTTTGCGGAAATCCCATCAGAACCCGTATGTGAAAAAGATGTATGAGGAATATTTTGGTGAGCCTTGCGGACATAAGTCTCATGAGCTGCTGCATACTACCTACGTCAAGAGAAATAAGTTTTAAGACCTTTGTAAATTCATTGGATGAGGCGGCAAAACGATTCCGTTTTGCCGCCTCATCTTTTATTTTGCAGTTTCTATTTTACAATTCGGTTACATTTAAAAAATCCCTTGACACGGAAGATATAGTGTGATAAACTTTTATTGTATACAAGATATAGTGATATGGAAAGAAGGATGGAAAAACAATGTTTCAAACGATTGTAAAGCGGGACGGCCGCGAGGTTCCTTACGATATCAGCAAAATTGAGCGGGCTGTTGACAAGGCAATGCAGGCATGCGGACGGAATAATCCGGAGGAAAGCCGGCGGATTGCGGAGCTTGTGGAGCAGCGGCTGCAAAGCCAGTTTACCGGTGCTACTCCCGGGATTGAAAATATTCAGGACACGGTGGAAACCATTCTCATGGAGAACGGGTATGCCTTTGTGTCCAAAAAATATATTTTGTACCGGGCAGAACGGAACCGCGCGCGGGAAATGAACTCCCGGTTGATGAAGGTCTATGATGAAATCACCTTTGCAGACGCCAAGGCAAGCAATATGAAACGGGACAATGCCAATATCGATGGTGACACGGCCATGGGTACAATGCTCAAGTACGGTTCCGAGGGGGCAAAGGATTATTATGAAAAATGCATTCTCCCGCCGGAGCAGAGTAAAGCCCATCGGGAAGGGGACATCCATATTCACGATTTTGATTTTTATACCCTGACTACGACCTGCTGCCAGATTGATATTGCTAAATTATTTGCCGGCGGATTTTCTACCGGTCACGGCTTTTTGCGTGAGCCGAACGATATCCGCAGTTATGCTGCCTTAGCCTGTATTGCGATTCAGTCCAACCAGAATGACCAGCATGGCGGGCAGAGTATCCCCAATTTTGATTACGGTTTGGCAAAAGGGGTGGAAAAAACCTACAAAAAACTGTATGCTGCGAACTTTTCCAAGGC
>CAKSSZ010000085.1 GCA_934489915.1 uncultured Clostridia bacterium
CAGCCAAGCAAGAATTTGATCTAGTCATTTTAAACGCCCCCCTCCCCGGGGAGCTGGGGCATGAGCTGGCGCTGCAGCTTTCTGCCCGCTCTACCGTTTTGTTTTTGGTAAAAGAGGAAATTGCCGCAAGCATTTCCGAAAAGATAAGCAGCAGGGGAATCTTGGTGCTGGCAAAGCCCTTGCAAAAATCCCTGCTCCAGCAAGCGGTACAGCTGGCGCTTTCCAGCCGCCGCAGGGAATCGGCGCTTCGGGAGGAAAACCTGCGGCTGCAAAATAAAATTTCAGAGATGAAGCTAATCAACCGGGCAAAATGCGTGTTGATTCAATACTTAAAGCTTACCGAGGAGCAGGCTCATCATTACATTGAAAAACAGGCCATGGATCTGCGGTGCAAAAAAGCACAGGTGGCAGAAACCATTTTGACCATGTATGAATAAAGGTAGAAAGAAGGAATTTCCATGGAATTACACTTCACCAAAATGCATGGCTGCGGGAACGATTATATTTATTTTGATTGCTTTCAGCAGCCCATTTTTCATCCGGAGGAGTTAAGCATCCGGCTGTCCGACCGACATAAAAGCATTGGCGGGGACGGGATTGTGCTGATCTGCCCCTCTGAAATTGCAGATGTCAAAATGCGGATGTTCAACGCAGACGGCAGTGAAGGAAAAATGTGCGGCAACGCCATCCGCTGCGTGGGGAAATACGTCTACGAGCATAGTTACGTGAAACATTCATCCCTCACAGTAGAAACCTTAAGCGGTATCAAACACCTGACCCTGCTGATTTCAGACGGGAAGGTACAGGAGGTAACGGTGAATATGGGAGAAGCCTCTTTTCAGGCAAAGGCAGTCCCTGTCCTCACCGACAAAGAAGAGATGATTTGCTCTCCCCTCTTGGTCAACGGTCATGAATTTCACGTCACCTGCCTGTCGATGGGAAACCCCCACTGCGTGGTCTACTGTGAGGATCCGGATCTGTTAAAAATAGAAGAAATCGGCCCCTCTTTTGAAAACCACCCTCTTTTCCCGGAGAAAATCAATACGGAATTTATTCAGGTCATCGACCCGCACACCTTAAAGATGCGGGTTTGGGAACGGGGCAGCGGAGAAACAATGGCATGCGGCACCGGCGCCTGCGCCGCCGTCGCCGCTTCAGTCAAAAACGGATTCTGCCCGGAAGGGGAAGAAGTTACCGTATTGCTGCGGGGTGGCTCATTAAAGATCCGATACACCCCGGAGCACGTCATTATGACCGGTGGGGCAGAAATTGCATTTCAAGGAACCGTAGAGGAGGAAAACCAAGCATGAAAATCAATCGTCATTATCAGGAACTGAAAGAAAATTATTTATTCTCCGAGGTTGCCAAACGAGTGGCAGCCTATACCGCCGCTCACCCGGACGCCCCCGTCATCCGATTAGGGATTGGGGATGTGACCCTACCCCTGTGCCGGGCAGCAGTAACAGCAATGGAAGATGCCGCCCGGGAAATGGGTACACCGGAGGGGTTTCACGGATACGGACCCGAGCAAGGATACGATTTTTTGCGCAACGCCATCCAGGGCTATTATGCCGACCGCGGCGTATCTCTGGAAGCAGATGAGATCTTTGTAAGCGACGGCGCCAAAAGTGACCTGGGCAATTGTTTGGATTTGTTTGACCGTGACAATACGGTTTTAGTACCGGATCCGGTTTACCCGGTGTACGTAGACACCAATTTGATGGCAGGCAGAAAAGTAGTCTACGCCCAAGCCAATGAAGAAAACGGCTTTTTGCCTCTGCCCGACCCCACTCTTGAGGCAGACCTGATTTACCTCTGCTCCCCTAACAATCCCACCGGTGCAGCCTATTCTGCCGACCAACTCCAGCAATGGGTGGACTACGCCCGGGAGCATAGCGCCGTTATCCTGTACGATGCAGCCTATGAGGCATTTATCACTGACGACCTTCCTCGGAGTATTTTTGAAATTAAAGGCGCCAAGGAATGTGCCATTGAATTTTGCTCCTTTTCCAAAACCGCCGGTTTTACCGGCACTCGTTGCGGTTATACCGTTGTTCCTCACACATTGGTGCGGGAAGGAATGTCTCTCAATAAAATGTGGCTCCGCCGCCAGTGCACGAAGTTTAACGGCGTGCCCTACTTGGTACAGCGCGGAGCGGCAGCGGTTCTCACCCCCGAAGGGCAGGCAGAAATTAAGCAAGAAATCGCCTACTATCAAAAAAACGCCGCCATTTTGTCCCATGCGCTGGATGAATTGGGCATTTGGTATACCGGCGGAAAAAATTCTCCTTATATTTGGCTGAAATGCGGCATGCCTTCCTGGGATTTCTTTGATCTCCTGCTGCAGCAAGGGAACCTTGTCGGAACCCCCGGTGCGGGCTTTGGCGAAAACGGTGAAGGATTTTTCCGTCTCACCGCCTTTGGCAATCAGAAAAATACCAAGGAAGCAGTATCCCGGCTGAAAACCTTACTCCGGCGGTAAAAGCTTTTGCAAAAAAGGTGTTGACAACCGTCAAATTTTGCGGTATAATTAACGTGAAATGAATAGGGGAGCTTGTTTTACAGGCTGAGAGGGATTCTGGAGGATCCGACCCGCAACCTGATTCGGATAATGCCGACGTAGGGAAATATGCATGGTTTCATCAGAGCTGCGGAATTTTATTTCCACAGCTCTTTTCTCTGTTCATTTTCATCTCACAGCCACCCGCTCACCGGCCGGGAGATGGAAAGGATCTGTTTTGTCCCGAGCAATCAAAGGGCAAGGGTCCTGATAAATTCTAAGTGAGCAGAAAGGATTTTTGATTATGAAAAACAGCAAAACGCAAAAAATTGTCATCAGCGCTGTGATGATTGCGCTGGCGGCAGTACTCAGCACCATCAAGGTATGGGAAATGCCCCTGGGCGGCTCCGTCACTCTGCTCAGCATGCTTCCTATTGTGCTGATTTCCCTGTGCTACGGCGTAAAATGGGGGCTGACTACCTCCTTTCTCTATGCGCTGCTGCAAATCTTTTTAGATCTGGGCAAGCTCATGTCCTATGGCATGACCCCCTCCATCTGGATTGGCTGTCTGGTTTTTGATTACCTGCTGGCTTACGGTTCTCTGGGTCTGGCAGGCTTATTCCGCAGCCACGGTTCGGTGGGAGAATGCGGCGGTATTACGCTGGCATTGCTACTACGTTTTATCTCCCATGTCATTTCCGGCTCTATCTTCTTTGCCGTCTTTTGCCCGGAGGGGTGGAATGTATTCGTGTATTCCATTGCTTACAACGGTACTTATATGCTGCCGGAATTGATCTTTACCATGACTGCAGCCGTGTTGCTGCTGCGGGTCAAATCACTGAAGCGATTTATGGCAAATTCCTAACTAAAAATCCAATCAAACAAAAAGAGGGCAGTCTGTGCGTTACACAGACTGCCTTCTTCTCTTTCCTGCTTTCTTAAAAAATAACCGTCAACAGCATTTTGAACCGCTCTTTGCCCATCACTGCATGAGGGTGACCGGCAGGCATCAAAATAGATTCGCCGGCATGAAGCTCATAATCAACGCCGTCAATGGTCACCTGACCGATCCCGTCCAGACAAAGCACAAATGCGTCTCCTCCGGACTTATGGGAGCTGATTTCCTCCCCTTTTTCAAAGGCAAACAGGGTCATGCTGACAGCATTGTTCTGCGCCAGTGTTTTGCTGGCAATCTGCCCCTCCTGATAAGGAATTTGCTCCTTGAGCGATTCCACCTGAGCGGGCTTCATATTTTTCATCATATTCCTCGCCTCCCTTTTGCAACTTAGGCTATCCAATCAGCTGTAATTTATGCATTTTCGACTTCCCAGGGGGGCAGCTCCGGCAGGCAGGCTTCAAATTCTGCAATTCTTGCCGCCTCATATTCCCCGGCATACTTTCCGGCAAAGAACAAATCCAGTGCCTCCTCATAAAACCGCTTCCAGGAGGTCTCTTCATCTCCCGGATTGATGGGATAGAAAAGGATATGGTTTTCCTTTGCTGATTTCATATCGCCGGGGGCGTCCCCCACCATGATCATATGATCGTCCGCATATCTGCCCTTCTTTGCCAAGGACAAATGCACGCTTTTGGTCCCCATTTCCTGACCGGCAATAACCTTCAGATATTGGTCAATCTGATTCGCTGCCCATTCCTTGGCAATTGCCTCGGTCGGCGTTGCAGAAACTACCAACACATCCGCTCCCGCATGCGCCTTTGCCAGCGCCTCTCTCGCATAGGGGAAGGGCGGGATGTTGCGGGACATTTTCCGCACGTTTGCGTTGACCTCCTCACTCCAGGCGAGCGCCTGCTTTAAAATGGGAGACGGATTCTTTTCAATCGCACGGGCAAGGGAAGGGTTCCCCAGCACCTTTTCCCCGGCAATCCATTCCCTCAAATCAGTTAAATCCGGCATCACAAAGCCCCGCGCCTGCACCTCCGGCCGCTGGGAAAGCAGCTCAAAAAAGCGCACCAACGCCGGAAAACGGTTTAACCCACGGGTTTTGGAATATAAATTAACAAAGCTCCAGACCTCTCTGGCATACTTGGCATAAGGCTGCAAATCAAACACATTGATCACAGCCGGAGCAAAGCATTCGTTATGCTTAAAATCCATACTGTCAAATGCGCAGCCGTCCGAGTCTACCCCTACCATAAAATCACAGCTTTTTTCAAAATCGGTTAATACTTTCTCTGGATGCTCCACTTTGCCTCTCTCCTCTCTGATCAAACCCCGGAATAAGCGGAGAAACCGCCGTCCACCGGAACCACAATTCCGTTCACAAAGCCGGACGCCTTCTGATCTACCAAATACAGCAGCGTTCCGATCAATTCCTCCGGCTCACCGAACCGATCCATCGGAGTCTGAGACAGAATCTTTTCAGACCGGGCAGTGTAATTGCCGTTTTCATCTAACAGCAGTCCCTTATTCTGAGCCGTCAGGAAGAAGCCCGGTGCAATGGCGTTCACACGAATGCCCACCTTCGACATATGTACCGCCAGCCATTGTGTGAAGTTGCTGACTGCCGCTTTCGCGCCGCTGTAAGCCGGTATTCTGGTAAGCGGGCAGAAAGCGTTCATGGAAGAAATGTTAATAATCACGCTGCCCGTCTTCCCTAACATATCCTTGCAAAATACCTGAGTGGGCAGCAATGTGCCGATAAAATTCAGGTTAAACACAAATTCAACGCCCTTGGGATCCAAATCAAAGAAGGTTTTGATTTCGCTGTTTTCCATATCTTCCGGAAACAAATAATCTTTGGTGGTCGTTCCCTTCGGGTTGTTCCCGCCGGCGCCGTTTAACAAAATATCACAGCTGCCCAGCTTTTCTGCAACAATCTCCCGTGCTGCCTGCAGGCTTTCCAGCTCCAGCACATTAGCGCTCACGCCAATGGCAGTTCCGCCGTCAGCGCAAATTCCCTCCGCTACCTTTACAGCTGCGTCCTCTCTTAAATCCAGCACCGCAACCTTTGCGCCGGCCTTCGCCAGAGCCTTTGCAAACATGGCGCACAGCACGCCGCCCCCGCCGGTCACCACGGCGACCTTATTGTTTAAATCAATTTCAAACGGTAAATTCATTCTTGCTTCCTCCTTTATAACATTTGAAAATAATCTTTCGCATTATTAAAGCAAATTCCCTGAACAATGGTTTTGAGCATCGCTTCATCTGCCGGATATTCGCCCTTCTCTACCCATTCGCCAATCAGGTTACAAAGAATCCGGCGAAAATATTCGTGCCGGGGATAGGACAAAAAGCTCCGGGAATCAGTCAGCATCCCTACAAATCGGCTGAGCAGCCCCAAATTGGCAAGCGCCTTCATCTGCGCCTCCATGCCGTCCCGCTGGTCATTGAACCACCAGCCGGAACCAAGCTGAATTTTCCCGGGAATTTCACTCCCCTGGAAGTTCCCAAGCATAGTTCCCAGCACGTAATTATCCTTGGGATTTAAGCTATATAAAATCGTTTTGGGCAAATGACCTTCCCGTTCCATAGCGTCCAGCAAACGGGACAAGGGATAAGCCACGCTCACATCGTGAATAGAGTCAAACCCGGCGTCTGCTCCCAAGCTGGCAAACATTCTGGAATTATTATTCCGCAGTGCACCCATGTGGAGCTGCATGGTCCAGCCGAGGCGGGCATATTCTTTGGCACAGGCGCAAATAACGGCGCACTTATAGCAATCCGCCTCCTGCTCGGTGACTGCTTCCCCTGCCATAGCACGGCAGAAGATATCGTCCAGAAGGGTCTCGCTGGCTTCCCCGTAAGGAACGCCGCCTAAGCCATGGTCGGCAATCCGGCAGCCATTTTCATGAAAGTAGGAAATTCGCTTTTGCAGCGCCTCTATCACCTGGGCAAAGCTTGCGATTGTTATTCCTGCCGTCACTCCTAAGCTGCGGATGTAATCCGGGAAGGTAGGCTTTTGCAGCTCCACCGCCTGATCCGGCCGGAAGGAGGGCGCAACCTTGGTGGAAAAGTCCTCCAGCGCCGCAATCTTCTGATGATAGCTCAAGTCGGAAACGGGGTCGTCCGTCGTCCCGACCAATGCCACGTTGCTCCGGGTGATCAACGCTCTGGGACGGAAGGACTCATCCTCCAGCATTTCATTACACTGATCCCATACC
>CAKSSZ010000086.1 GCA_934489915.1 uncultured Clostridia bacterium
TTGGGCTGTTCGCCCATTAAAGCGGTACGCGAGCTGGGTTCAGAACGTCGTGAGACAGTTCGGTCCCTATCTGTCGCGGGCGCAGGAGATTTGAAAGGAGCTGTCCTTAGTACGAGAGGACCGGGATGGACGCACCGCTGGTGCACCAGTTGTCATGCCAATGGCACGGCTGGGTAGCTAAGTGCGGAAGGGATAAACGCTGAAGGCATCTAAGCGTGAAGCCCCCCTTAAGATAAGATCTCCCATGCCTACAAGGTAGTAAGGTCACACGTAGACTATGTGTTAGATAGGTTGCAGGTGGAAGTGCAGTAATGTATGGAGCTGAGCAATACTAATAGACCGAGGGCTTGACCTAAAGCAGGTCATAATAGGAAAGATCAATAGGAAGTTGAGTAGGGATGCATTGTTAGTTTATCCGGTGGCGATAGCACAGAGGTCACACCTGTTCCCATTCCGAACACAGTAGTTAAGCTCTGTCACGCTGATGATACTTGGTGGGAGACTGCCCGGGAAAGTAAGTAGCTGCCGGAACAATCGAAGAGGGCTGTCGTAATGACGGCCTTTTTTGCGTATAAAAATGTTGTTTTCGCCCCATGTTTTCGCTCCTTTATGGGGAGAATCCATCAGGCTATCATTATGTTTTTTGCCCGGCGGCATGGATGAAAGCGCCGGCGGAATTGATTGCATGAGTGATACGCCGGTAATATAACATTTACAAGGAACGGTGTTGTTATGTTTGAGGACATTTTTTTGAGGAAGAGACCAAATGAGAAAAAGCTGATCGATTATGGCTTTTCAGACGTTGGTTCTGAATATCTCTACAGTACTCCTGTTTTTGACGGTGATTTTATCTTGTATATTCATGTTGATAGGACAGGTGGAGTAAAGACCACGCTGATTGAAACAGAAAACAGAGAAGAATATGTTTTGTACAAAACTGATTCTCAAGGGGCGTTTGTAGGCGATGTGCGCAAAGCAATAGAAGCTGTTCTTTCTGATATTGCAGAAAAATGTTATGACGTAAATGTTTTTAAAGCAAAGCAGTCATCCATACTGATTGAGTATGTTCATAAAACATACGGTGATACATTGGAATTTTTGTGGGAAAAATCCCCCAATAATGCAATCTGGCGAAGAAAGGACAGTCAAAAGTGGTATGCTGCAATTCTGACCGTACAAAAGAGTAAACTCGGCATCCCGTCCGATGAAGTTGTTGAGATCATTGATTTGCGGGGCGAGCCGGAAGGATTGGAAAAGCTGATTGATCATCAACGTTACTATCCTGGTTGGCATATGAATAAAAAGCATTGGTTTACGATTATTTTGGACGGTTCTGTTTCTATGGATGAAATATGCAGCAGATTAAATAAAAGCTATCTGCTGGCAAAGTGAATAGATGGGGATGAATTGAATTTTTGTGTAGGTAAGTTGCTACATATGTTATTTGTGAAAGCAGTCAATCAGGAGGAAGATGTGTTCATCACCTTTGCAGAAGCAGATGTGATGGAGCTGCTGTTATATTATTTTCTGCTGCTTATTTCGGGATGGTTCCCTCTGTTGACGAATCAGAAAAAAGCTGATATAATAAAAGGGAAATAAAAAAGTCGAAAGAAAAGCAGGGGATAATATGGAAAAAATAATACAGGAAATGGTGACCTATCATTGTCCCAGGTGGGAGGAATTGCCGCAGCTTGCGCTTTATATTGACCAGGTGGTGTTATATTTGCAGGAGAATTTGTCTGTTTTTGATTCCAACAGTGCCATAACACCGGCAATGATCAATAATTATGTAAAACAAAAAATTGTGCCGCCCCCGGTCAAAAAGAAGTATGGGCGAGAGCATCTGGCGTATTTTTTTGTGATCTTTACCATGAAACGGGTCACCAGCATTTCTCAGCTTGGAAGGATATTGAGAATATTTACCGAGCGGTATTCATCGGATGTGGCCTATAATCAATTTTGTGCGGAGTTGGAGTATGCTTTAAAAAGTACCTTTTGTCCCGAGCAGTTTCCGCCGGTACCCTATCAGCAAGGCGCAGAGCCTGCTTTGTCTGTGTTAAGGGCGATGACAGTGACCTTTGCTCATATGATTTTGATTGACCGCTTAGAACTGCCGGAAAGCAACTAAAATGTTCATAATGATTTCATTTTTATGTTATGATTTCCTCTTACAGTAGAAAGTGAAGGGAGGAATTCACCATGAAAAAGAAAGAAACCTTTTCCATTACTTTAGCAACCTTATGGCTATTATTCAGCTTGCCTGTCAGTGCGGAGGAGCTGCCGGAAGCTGAACCGATTCAATCCGGGGCAGGGGCATTGGCAACGGAGAACTGGGATTCTTATGAGAATAACGAAGCCGTGATATTGTATCAGGATGGGACGCTTTGGGTGGAAGAGTATGAAAATAAAACAGAATTGGAAGAGGGGCTTACAAAATTAAGCCGAGAAGAGGACGTGAGTCTGATTCAACCCAATTATACTTATGAAAGCACAGCGCTTTCGGCTGACCCGCTCTCGCAGGAGCAGTGGGCGCTTTCTAATGATGGCAGCTTTGCCATGGAGGAGCAGCAGAACCCATTTCCGGTTTATGAGCAGCCTTTTCAGGCGCCTCAGTCCCCCGGGGAATGGCAAATGTTCTTTCCTTTTTCATCCCGCAAGGGCGCAATGCAAATCAATTCTGTCCACGCTGTGGCTGATGTTGATATTAATTTAGAGACTGCGTGGAATCTGTATAACGGTGGAAAAAGAGAGTTGACAGTAGCCCTGGTGGATACCGGGATCGATTTCTCTCACCCGGAACTTTCCGGCAGACTTTGGGAAAACGAGGATGAGATTCTCGATAACGGCGTGGATGATGATCAGAATGGCTATATTGATGACCGATACGGGTGGAATTTTTACGGGAATCATCCTCAGATTTATCAAGGAGACGAGGATAGTCACGGAACCCATGGCGCAGGCACGATCGTTGCCAAAGGGAATAACGGGATCGGTATTTCGGGTATTGTTCAAAGCGATTTGGTAAAGGTGATGCCGGTGAAGGCCCTGGGCGGGCAGGATGGAGCCGGTTCCACTGCGTCTGTCATTCGTGCCATTCAATATGCGGAGCAAAACGGTGCCGATATTTGCAATTTGAGCCTTGGTACCAGTCTGGATGACCGTGCGCTTTATCAGACAATTGCAAATTCTCACATGCTTTTTGTTGTTGCGGCAGGGAATGACGGTTCCGATATCGACCGCGCACCTTCCTATCCGGCTGCTTACGATTTGGATAATATCATATCGGTGGCGAATCTAAATATGGACGGTAGTCTGCACAGTTCCTCAAATTATGGCACTGTTTCTGTTGATTTGGCCGCCCCCGGTTCTTATATTTTAAGTACAACGCCACAGGAAGGATATTCATATATGACCGGTACCTCCATGGCGACTCCTATGGTTTCTGCAGCTGCTGCCATGGTATATTCCCAATATGATGATATTTCATTGGCGGATGTGAAAGAGATTTTGCTTTCTTCTGTCAAGCAATCCCCCACCCTGCAGGGCGTAACGTTGACCGGCGGCTGGCTGAATGTGGGTGCAGCACTGGCTTATCCTATCTCATCGCTCAGTGGGGTGCAATGGGAAGAGCATAACGGGGCTTCGGTACAGGCAGAATATGCGCCGGAAATTACTGCGTATTTGATGAATCGCCGCGGAACACGGTATTTACTGGTGCGGGTGACGGATCCTGACGGGGATTTGTTAAAAACAGTCTATGCAGTAGGAATTGTTTCTGCCGCTCAGTTCCAAGGGGGCAATATCGGCCGGGTATTTTCGGTCAATGGACTGGGGAATGCTATTTTTCTTGCAGACCGTGGAACCTATACTTTTTATGCTGCCGATCAAGCGGGACATGAAACAGTAAAGACAATTACCCTATAGCCGAATAGTAATAAGGAAGTAAAATTCCGCAAGACTGAGAAAAAGTCTTGCGGAATTTTTTCATAAAAATGGTTCCGCCACTTTCGATTTGTTTGAAATTGACTGTTTTTTATGAATTTAGTCAACATCTCGCATTGTCTATGAAATTAAAATGTGGTAAAACGTTAATATATGAAACAAATTTAAAAGGAGGAAGTACAATGGTAGTAAGAAAAAATTGGTTAGTTGGACTGCTGGCATTTCTGTTTTTGACGGTGAATATGCTGGCAGCGGTACCCTATCAGGCACAGGCGGCGTCCGGGATTTTGTTTGATCCGACAATTTCTGATTTTGATGGTGCTGCATTAAACGTATTGCACGACTATGTCCATTCGTCTGCAAAAGCCGGCCTTGAAATCAAGTCTTGGGGTGGGCTGAACGGTGGTAATGGTTTGCAAATTTGGATTTCGGGTGGCGCCGCCAGTCAGCAACATCGGATTCAGGGAAGTGATATTACATTACAATCCGGAAAAACCTATCATATGTCTTTTTGGGCAAGGGGCGGAAAAGGAATAAGCTTGGTTGCTCCACAGATGTGGTTAGGCGGAAGTAAATGGAGCGGTACTGTTTCTTTTTATGGAGGCGCTTTGGAATCTGTAGAGAATGGGGGCGGTTGCTTAAAAGGTTCAGATTTCCTGTCTGCTGATTGGAGGCAACATGCTTTTTCGATGAATATTGACCATTTGTATACAAGCGGCAACGAAGTTACGTTAGTTAAAAATGTCGAGGCGTTTATGGCAATTTTCGGACAAGATGGCAAGAATAATTCGTTTGTAAATCCCACATCAATTTATATGGATGGATACTATATTATTGAAGAAGATACCCCTACTTCTACCAACTACACCAGAGCACAGATTGCCAATGTGAAGGTGGAAAACGAAGATGGAAATTATGCAGGTTCCCTTTTGACTGCTACGGCAACGATAGGAGACGCAAACCCCAATGCAGAGATTACCTTGTCTTATCAGTGGCAAAGCTCTGAAGACGGAACCACCTTTACCGATATTGAAGGTGCGACCGAAGCTACCTATACAGCGCAGGACGCTGACGTAGGACATCAGATCCGCGTGATTGCAACAGCAAAGAGCACCGGTACCGTCAGCGGAGAATCCTCCATGAGCGGTACAAGCAGCGCAGTGGAAGTTGCTGCAGCTCCTGAAAATGTGACCGTAACCGTATCCGCAGGCGAAGGCGGCCAGGTTATGTATAACGGCGCAGCTGTTACCGGGGATGTTACCGTAAACAGTGCGGAGGATCAGATCTTCACCGTTGTTCCGAATGACGGATATGAAGTTGCTTCTATTCTGTTAGACGAACAGGATGTCACCGTTGCCGGCAATGAAATCAATTTGAAGGGAACCACCGCTGCAAAAACTCTGGCGGTTACCTTCCGGGAAATTACTCCTGTGAACCCCGGCATTGCCGAGGGCGCTACCACCACTCAGTTCAGCGCTGATGAAAGCGGAAAGCCCACCATGTATGTTTACAGCAAGCTGAATAATTTCAATACTGCCGGCGGGAATGAGTTTGGAATTAAACTGTGGATTAAAGATCAGCCGGATGATAAGTTGACCCTGCCTGCAATGTTAAATTCCAGCGACAAAGCGGCTGCTGCTCCCGGTCAGGCATTTGCAATCCGGGTATACGGCGCTGCCATTACCGCAGATAAAACCTATGTGGCGCAGCCTTATGTTGGCAGTGAAAACGGTGATCAGGAAGAAATTTCTTACAAATAATCATGAGAAATCTCCGGATGATTTGGAGAAGGGTAAGGAGCTCCTCGGGAATTTTCCTGAGGCGCTCTCTTTACCGCAGTATTTCGTAAGTTTCATTGTATCTATGCAAGGGGAGCTGCCACGGAGTATTAATTATAGCGTGAAAAGGAGGTAAAACAATGGAAAGCAAGAAAAGAATGTTAGCATGGCTATTGGCATTTCTGTTTTTAACAGTGAATATGCTGGTAGCAGTGCCGGATCAGGCACAGGCGGCGTCTGGGATTTTGTTTAACCCGAAAATCTCAGATTTTGACGGAACACAAGCAGAAGTACAAGCAGCTTTGAATGATTACAAGTATGCCAACGTAAAAGCTAATCCGGTGGTGAGAGATAGATATGGTATAAATGATTCCAGAGGTGGATTAGTGACCATTACATCTAATGAAGAGCATCGGATTCAGGGAAGTAATATTACATTACAATCCGGGAAAACTTATCATATGTCTTTTTGGGCAAAAATCGGTCAAGGACAAAGTATGGTCATTCCGCAGATATGGTTAAGCGGAAGTAAATGGAGCGGTACTGTTTCTTATTATGGAGACGCTTTGGAATCTGTAGAGAATGGGGGCGGTTGCATAAAAGGGACAGATTTTTTGTCGGCTGATTGGGGGCAATATGCTTTATCAATGAATATTGACCATTTGTATACAGGCGGCAAGGAAGTTGGGGCAGTTAGAAATGTTGAGGCGTTCATGTCAATTTTTGGGAAAGACGGCGCGAAAAATGTGTTTTTTAATCCCACATTATTTTACATTGATGGGTACTATATTATTGAAGAAGATACCCCTACTTCTACCAACTACACCAGAGCGCAGGTAGCAAATGTTAAGGTGGCAGGCGGCAGCGAATGGACTGCAATCGGCACAGAGCTTACCGC
>CAKSSZ010000087.1 GCA_934489915.1 uncultured Clostridia bacterium
CGTCCAACCGGCGTACCGTGCTGGCCTCAATCGGCTTTGTCCAGCAAGCCTGAGACAATTCCGGCCGCCAATCGTCTTCCTTCTCCGGCTTCGGCATCTGTTGCTGCATATTTTTAATACGGGTAGCAGCTACAAAAGGATTCGCCACCTGCAAAGAACCGCCGACGCAGCCGCCGTCACATGCGGACAGTTCAATAAAGTCCACTTCGTCCAGTCGGTCGTCCTCCAGCTCCTCCAAAATGTCAATCACATGATGGATGCCGTCAACAGCAATGTATTGAGGGATTTTCACACCCTCACTCTCTCCGCCGCTCCTGGCCCATCCGATCCCGCCGGGGGAGGCTTTGGAAAGAGATTGCGGCTCCTCCATCCGTTTGACCAAGGGCAACAATCTAACATAAGCGTCCCGCACCGAAATGGCGCCGCTGACTGCCGACTGCTCCGTTGAAAGCGGTGCTTTGACCGACGTCACCTTTGCCGGGCACGGAGTAATAAAAAACACGCCGATTTGCTCATCCGAAAGGCCCGTCTTTTCTCTCGCTTCCCGCCTGGCTTCCCTGGCAGAAAGCTCCATCGGGGACAGCACCGGGATCATATGACTGATAAAATCCGGAAACCGCTCCCGGATCAACCGCACCACCGCAGGACATGCCGAGCTGATGGCGGGCTTTGGCAATGCGCCCTCATAAAACAGATGCCGTGTAATACGGTTGGACAGCTCCGCCCCCCGCGCTACTTCAAACACATCGTCAAACCCAATGGCAAGCAGAGCTGTCAGCACCTTGTTCCGGTCATCCGCATACCGAAACTGCCCGTAAAGAGAGGGAGCCGGTAACACTACATTATAAGTATAACGCTTTAATTCTTCAAATCCGTCTGTAATCGCCTGTTTGGCATGATAAGGACAAACCCGAATACACTCGCCGCAATCGATACAGCGTTCTTTAATAATTTTTGCCTTTCCGCTGCGAACGCGGATGGCCTCTGTCGGACATCGTTTAATACAGTTCGTACACCCCTGACACTTTTCTCTGTTCAGGGTGACTGAATGGATATACAACATAATTTCACCTCATAAATAGATGATCAGCGTTACCTCCGTACCCTGACCGGCCTTGGTTGTAATCTTCATATCGTCCGAATATTTTTTGATATTGGGAAGCCCCATACCCGCACCGAAGCCCAGCTCCCGAATCTGGTCGCTGGCGGTGGAATACCCCTCTTGCATGGCAAGCTCCAAATTTGCAATCCCGGGACCGTGATCGGAAAAGGTGACGGTAATACAACGGTCTGTAATTTCAGCGTCACACACCCCGCCCCCGCCATGAATCACAGTGTTAATCTCGGCTTCATACATCGCAATGGCGGTTTTTCGAACCACGTCGGCCGGAATCCCCAGCTTTTTTAAAATATTTTTAAATGCGCTGGAGGCCTCGCCTGCCGCTGCAAAATCTTCTCCGGATATCTCATAGTGCTTTCGCATGAGCGTCCCCTCCCAGCCCGTGTTCATAAAGCATACCGCACGCTGTGTACAAAGGGTATGTTGTTGTCAGCAATGCAATCTGCTTTTCGTCCGCCAGGGCGATGACATCCTCCGGAGGCGTCTTCCCCCGCACAAAGCAGACCGCAGAAATATCCATCATTTCCGCCGTCCGTATCACCTGGGAATTGATCAGCCCCGTCAATAACAGAGCCTGATCCTTCACAAATGCCAGAACATCGCTCATCAAGTCGCAGCCACAGGCATTTTGAATGGAGATATTCTGTAAATCATCCGGTGTCTCCGATGTCAGAACCGTTGCGTTCAAAACAGCTTGAATCTCAGATAACAGCATATTGATACCCCTTTTTCTGTTCATTAAGCCAAATACTTGTTTAAGATACCGTCCACCTCACCCGGCGCCAACCGGCCGTAAACGTCATCATTCACCGTCATCACCGGCGCCAATCCGCAGGCGCCGATACACCGGGTTGCGGTCAAAGAAAATTTACCGTCCGGCGTACACTCGCCCACTCCCAGCTCCAGCTTTTCCTGGATCTTATCCAAAATTTCCTGCGAGCCTTTCACATAACAGGCAGTTCCCAGACAGACACCAATCTGGTAAGCTCCCTTAGGATTGATACTGAACTGGGTGTAGAAGGTTACCACACCGTACACCTCTGCCAGCGGAATCCCCAGCTGCTCGGCAATAATCGTCTGCACCTCAATCGGCAGATAGCCGTAAATATCCTGTGCTTCGTGCAGAACAGGAATCAAGGCGCCACGCTCGTCCTTGTGCCGTTCAATGACCGCCAAGAGCTGCTGCTCCTGCTGCGGCGTCCCTTGAAACGGAACCGTCTTTTTTTCACTCATCCGATGAACACTCCTTAATATTTATAAAATTTTACTTCGCTGCAGTCTTACATTTCCGCAACTTACATTATTATATCATAATGTTCTAAAAAAAGCTACTCTTTTTTGTTATTTTTTTAACTTTTTCTGAAAAAATAAAAATTTCAAGCAATTTCTGCGGTTTCTCTCGAATTTTGTCAAAAACTTTTTATTTCTACTCTCGACAAATAAAAAAAAATGGTGTATAATAAAAGGAGAGAAGAATGACAGAGGAGGGAAATTATGTCTTCCTTAATCAATCAAAAACGAGTTCTTTTGCTGGTCAACCCCACCGCCGGAAAGATGCGTGCCAAAACTGCGCTCTACGACGTTATTTCCGTGTTCAATCAGCACCGATGTGAAACAACGGTACAATTGACTCAGGAAAAAGGGCACGCCGTCCTTTTGGCCGGGGGAGCAAAACAGGCGGGATTTGATTTTGTCGTATGCTGCGGAGGCGACGGCACGCTGAATGAAACGGTGTCCGGAATGTTGTCAGAAAATCCCCCTCTGCCATTGGGATATCTGCCCGCCGGCAGCACCAACGACTTTGCCAGTAGCATGGGGATTTCGACCAACTTAAGTGAAGCGGCAGAACAAATTACCCGGTTTCAGCCGGTGGGGATGGATGTCGGTCAATTCGGCGCCGACCGTTTTTTCACCTACATTGCCTCCTTCGGTGTGTTTACCGCCGTTTCCTATACCACCCCTCAGGCAGCAAAAAATGTACTGGGGCATGTGGCTTATTTATTGGAAGGAATGAAGGATCTTACCAACATTCAAGCCCCCCATGTGATTGCCCATGCAGATCAGGCCACCTATGAGGATGATTTCCTTTTCGGTGCAGTCTGCAATACAACTTCCGTGGGCGGCATTGTGAAGCTCCCGCCTGACTTGGTCGGAATGAACGACGGGTTATTTGAAATTCTTCTAATTAAAAAGCCAAAAAATCTGAACGATCTGCATAAAATTGTAATGGGTCTGACCTGGTCGGACTTCAGCGATGAAATATTTCTCTTTTTCAAGGCAAAGCAGGTTTGTTTTGAAACCGCTCCGGAGCTTTCCTGGACATTGGACGGAGAGTTTGCCTCTGTGCCGGACGGCCGGGTAAACGTCACCAACCTTCACAATGCGGTTCAAATCTATGTATAGGTATCTTTGCAACCGCTTACGCTTACAAAGCGGCTGTCGTTATCTTATTCATTTTATGTAAGCAGGAAAGGAGTCATTACCATGAGTGAAGAAAGCTGTACCCATAATTGCGAAAGCTGCGGTGAGAACTGTTCTTCCCGTCAACCGCAAAGTATGCAGGAGGCGCCCAACGCCCTGTCTCAAATCAAAAAAGTCATCGGCGTAGTCAGCGGGAAGGGCGGCGTCGGCAAATCCATGATTACGTCCCTGCTGGCTGTTTCCATGCAGCGCAAGGGGCTGCAGGCAGCCGTACTGGATGCGGATATTACCGGGCCATCCATCCCTAAGGCATTTGGGCTGCACACCCGCGCCAAAGGGAGCGAACAGGGATTATACCCCTGTCTGACCACTACCGGAATTGAGGTCATGTCTGTCAACCTGCTGTTGGAAAACGACACCGATCCGGTCGTATGGCGGGGTCCTGTGATTGCAGGCACGGTTAAGCAATTCTGGACAGATGTGATTTGGGAAGATGTGGATTATATGTTTGTGGATATGCCTCCCGGAACGGGGGACGTTCCCCTGACCGTCTTTCAATCGCTGCCGGTAGACGGGATCATTGTGGTGACCTCTCCTCAGGAGCTGGTCGGCATGATTGTGGAAAAAGCGGTGAAAATGGCAGAAATGATGAATATCCCCGTACTGGGTCTGGTAGAAAATATGTCCTACTTTACCTGTCCTGACTGCGGCAAGCAGCATTTTATTTACGGTCAAAGCCACCTGGAAGAAATTGCGGAAAAATATCACATTCCCGCTACCGCACGGCTGCCTATTGATCCGGAGCTGGCGAAGCTTTGCGATACCGGCGATATTGAATTTGTGCATGGGGATCCGGTCTCCGCTATCTCCGCTGCACTGACAGAACAGAATTAATTTTTTTATTAAAAAGACGAAAAGAGGGAATCCGCCTCACAGCATCTGAGTACGGATTCTTCTTTTCTGTTCCGGAACCCATTGTCTAAAAATATAGAGGGGGACTTTTATTTATGAGTTTTTTGGAATTGCTTATTTTGGCCGTGGGGCTTTCCATGGATGCTTTCGCCGTCTCAGTCTGTAAAGGGCTTTCTGTCAAGAGGCCAAAGCTGCGCCATTGCCTGATTTGCGGATTGTACTTTGGGGCATTTCAGGCATTGATGCCTTTTTTGGGATTTTTGCTGGGCACCCAGTTTCAAACCTTGATTACCAGCATTGATCACTGGATTGCCTTTGTGCTGCTGTCGCTGATCGGCGGTAACATGGTGCTGGAATCCCGCAAGGAATCGGAGAAACAAAGCGCCTCTTTTTCACCCCGCACCATGCTGCCCCTGGCCATTGCAACCAGTATTGACGCCTTGGCAGTAGGCATTACCTTTGCATTTTTAAGAGTAAATATTCTCCCTGCTGTTTCTCTCATCGGCTGCACCACCTTTTTGATTGCGACAATCGGGGTCAAAATCGGCAGCATATTTGGCTTGCGGTACAAATCAAAGGCGGAGCTGGCGGGAGGCATTGTCCTCATTGCTATCGGAGTCAAAATTTTATTGGAGCATCTGCAGCTGTTCTAAAAACAGTACAAAGGGGAGGGAGATTATGGAGAATTTAAAAGAACGAAGCTGCTGCTTTACGGGACATCGGCTGATTTCAGGAAGCTACCTCCCCACATTGCGGCAGCTGCTGCTGCAAACCGTTACCGAACTTGCAGAATACCGGGGGGTCACCCGTTTTTATGTGGGCGGCGCATTGGGGTTTGATACCCTGGCTGCTCAGACGGTGTTACAGTATCAAAATAACAATCCCGCCGTTTCCCTGATTTTAGTGCAGCCCTGTCGGGATCAGGCAGAGCGGTGGAGTCCTTCGGACATCCAAACCTATCAGGCCATTCAAAGAGCCTGTTCCCAGGTCATCTGCTTATCAGAAGTCTATCGCCCCGACTGTATGCTGCAGCGGAACCGTTACATGGTGGATCAAAGCCAATATTGCGTCTGCTACCAAACCCGCTCCCGAGGCGGCACGGCCTACACCGTCCGCTACGCCCGTCAAAAGCGGCTCACCGTTATTTCCCTGGCAAAAGAAGAACCGTCCAATCAGATTTCTTTTTGATTCCTGATCGGACGGTCTTTCTATATTATTTGCTTTGTTCTAACAGGCGATCCCAACTATCCCATCCTCCGCCACGGTTTCAACCCCCAAAAATCACAAATCTTCTCCCATCATAGCCGCATTGAGCTTTTTAATCGCCTTTTTTTCAATTCTAGAAACATAGGAGCGGGACAATCCGAGCCCTTTTGCAATTTCCCGCTGGGTATGCTCTTTACCGTCGGTCAACCCGTAACGCATCCGGATTACCAGCTGCTCCCGCGGGGAAAGCGCATCCTCCATCACACCCCGCAGCTTTTGAATTTCACTTTTCAATTCCGCTTCCTCAAAGACCGATTCTCCGTCCGTCTCCAAGATTTCCAAGAAGGTCATCTCTCCTTCCCCTTTTCCCCCTTTGATGGGTTCAAACAGGGAAACTTCATTTTGCAGCTTTTTCTCTGCGCGCAGTACCATTAGCACCTCGTTTTCAATACACCGTGCGGCATAGGTTGCCAGCCGTCTGCCCTTTTCATACTGAAAGGAATCCACCGCTTTGATCAACCCGATGGTGCCGATAGAGATCAAATCGTCCATTTCCTTTCCGCTGGAAGCATATTTTTTTACCACATGTGCTACCAACCGTAAATTATGTTCCACCAATCGGTTCCGTTGGCTCATATCCCCCTTTTGGAACGCTTCTAACGCCTGCCGCTCCTCCTCGGGCGTCAACGCCTTAGGAAATGAGTTTGGATTTGCCAGATATCCCGCTAAAAAGAAAATACGGCACAAAAACAAATAAATCATCGTCAGCATATGCCCACCTCCGCTATAACCTATGCGCCAATGCGGGGAAAAAGTCTCAGTTTACAGGGATAAGTACAAAAAGGTGCGGCAAGACCAAATTCGTCCTACCGCACCTTTTTTAAATTGCTTCCTATTCGTCCCAGACTTCCTTGGCAAGGTGGAAAACCACCCACGCTTTCGGC
>CAKSSZ010000088.1 GCA_934489915.1 uncultured Clostridia bacterium
GAACAGAATATGGATCCCAACGATCTCAACCCCTTCCGTTACTGCGGGGAGTATTATGACAGCGAGATCAACCAAATCTACCTGAGAGCAAGATACTACAACCCTTCCTTGGGCAGATTTACTCAGTCTGATCCCGCCATGGCTGGCGGAATGAATTGGTATGTATATTGTAAAAATAACCCTATACTCTATATTGATCCTGATGGCATGGAATCGGTGATTTTTTATGGGAATATTGAAGGTTCCAAGGAACAAGCTGAGGTTAGAAAGGCAGAATATGAGAAATTCTATGGGACAACTTGTTATATTGTCCAAGTAAGTTCCGCTATGGGATTTGTTGATGCATGGAATTTGTGGTTTGGAAAGTATTTAGCTGACAAAAAAATCGACGCAATTGAAATAATCTGTCACGGAAGTGCAACCGAAGAGAAGCGAAGTGATGGTCGGGCGACAGGTTTTCTTTATTTTACAGGTGATAAAGAGAACAAATTATATGCAAGAAGAGATCGTGAAATGATACGTGGTGATTATTCATTGAATGATTTGTGTTACGTTGAGGCGAAGGGATTAAATATCAATGCTTGTAATGGGGCTAACCCCGATATATATAGTATGTCAAGCGGTTTTTTCCGCCATGGAAAATATAATTATATTACGGGATGGGACGGCAGTGTTGCTTGGGATGGAACACAAGCTGTGAGAGGACCTGGTGATTATTCCCGTTTGAGGAGTTGGGATCGGTGGTATTATGTAAGAGAGTATCAACATACGTATTGGAATAATGTTGAAAAAGACGAAAACGGAAACCCTGTCAGAGATAGAGTCGGAAAACGCGTGTTTGCACGTAATAATAATGGAACATATGTGCAAATAGCATAGATGGGGGGCGGTCAAATGTTAAAAAAAGGGTTACTTATTGTTGCTATCTTGTTTCTTGTTTTATGCACTTGGATTTTTTTACCTATTTTTTCGGGACCGGTCGGGAATAGAAAGATAGCATTAAACGAAATGAAAGCATTATTTAAGCCGACCGTTCATTTGGAAGTTCCGCTAAATGCTAATGACATTGCAAAAGTTAGTTTTTCAGGCCTTTCTCTACCTGATACTACTGATCAAAAGAAAATCGAAAAATTACTTTCCTATTTAAATGAAATATCATTAGCAAAGGCTGATAGGAGTGAACTGCCTGGCAGAAGTGCCGATGCAGCAATTTTATTTTATGATGTTTATGATAGAGAGATAATGGCATATGCGATTTATGGTGAAGTGTTTATTCTGGACATCGCCACTGATCAACTTTATAGAAGTAAACATGATTGGGTGATTACTGAAATTGAAAAATTGTGGTAGGATGATCCGGAAGTAACTTATTTGTAGGATTTGTTTTTTTGCTAATTTAAACAATAGGATTCTTCGGGGAGCAGATGTTTTGTCCGCTCCCATATTTCTTCAAAAAATTTCAAAAAATACTTGACAAAATAAGGGTAATATGGTATTATAAGAATGTAAGTAGATTTCATTGTTTTTTCCAGCAATGGAAAAGCAGCAAAAAGAGAGTAATCAGTCATGGTTGCTCTCTTTTTGCTATATTCGATAAATTTCAGGGTGATGAATCACTGACCTTGTTTCCTTTTATAAAATTTTTAGACGGTGGAAGAGAAAAAGTAAGAAAAGTACTTGTGTTTTTCCGCATTGTTTGTTATAATAAAAAGAGGTATATAATTACGACAAGAAAAGAGCTGATCAAATGCCTGAAAAAGAAATTCATAAAACCTCTATCGGCGGGCAGGCAGTCATTGAAGGCGTAATGATGCGCGGGCCTCGAAAAATAGCGATTGCCGTTCGTAAGCCGGATGGAGAAATTGAAGTGGATGTAAAACCGGTAAATGTATTGGCAATGAAATATAAAATATGTAAGCTGCCTATTTTACGCGGTGTGATTTCGTTTTTTGAATCCATGGTGACGGGAGTACGTTCCTTAATGTACTCTGCAGAATTTTTTGATATTGAGGAAGAACAACCCTCTAAATTTGACCGCTTTCTGGAGGAAAAGTTTGGGGATAAGCTGAAAGACGTAGTGATTTATTCCAGTGTGATTTTTGCAGTTTTGTTTTCTGTGCTGCTCTTCTTTATGCTGCCCGCTTTTGTTACCGGCTTTTTGCAAAAAATCATTCCCAACCGTACTGTAATTGTTGCGTTGGAAGGCTTGGTGCGAATTTGCATTTTTATGGGATATTTGCTGGCAGTTTCAAAAATGCCCGATATTCAGCGGGTGTTTATGTACCACGGAGCAGAGCATAAAAGTATTCACTGCTATGAACACGGCGAGGAGCTGACGGTGGAAAATGTCAAAAAACACACCAGACTTCACCCTCGCTGCGGTACCAGTTTTTTGCTGATTGTTATGATTATCAGTATTTTTGTTTTTTTATTTATCCGGAGCGACAACATGGTGCTTAGATTGGTGTATCGCTTATTGTTGCTTCCTGTTGTAGCGGGGATTTCCTATGAAATCATTAAGTTTGCCGGTCGGCATGACAACAAATTTACCCGCATCATCAGTAAGCCAGGTATGCTGCTGCAATATATGACAACCCGGGAACCGGACGACTCGCAGTTAGAAGTAGCAATTGCTTCCTTACAGGCGGTAATTCCGGAAGATCGGGGTGAGGATCGGTGGTAATACGACAGATACGAAAAGAAGCGGCTTCCAAATTGAGCAACGCAGGAGTAACAGACGTTGCCCCTTTGGAGGTATTGGTTTTAATGAAACACATCTGGCAAACAGATGAAATCGGTTTGCTGATGATGGCAGATCAGGAAGCGGAGCCAAGCTGTGTGGCTGCGTTTGAAGAACTGCTGCTTCGCCGGATGCAAGGAGAACCCATTGCGCATTTGTGCGGCAAAAAGGAATTTATGTCCTTAGAGCTGGAAGTGAACAGAAACTGCCTGGTTCCTCGACCGGATACAGAGTGTGTGGTGGAACGGGCGGCAATGCTTTGCCGCAGCATGAAAGAGCCAAAAATTTTAGACATTGGAACAGGGAGCGGGTGTATTGCAATCTCTCTGGCGAAACAGCTGCCCGAAGCAGAGGTGACGGCGATTGATTGCAGCGAAGAAGCATTGAAAATTGCAAAAAATAATGCAAAAAAGCATGACGTTTCCGTATCCATGCGACAACTGGATATTTTAAAGGACGATCCGGAGGGGCGCTTTGATTTAATTATTTCCAATCCGCCGTATATCCGTTCGGATGTGATTCCGACTCTGGAGCGGGAAGTGTGGGCATTTGAGCCGAGAATAGCATTGGACGGAGGAGAGGACGGTCTGTTGTTTTACCGCCGTTTGATTCCTCTGGCGCTGGAACATTTGCAGCCGGGCGGCTTGTTGGTGTTGGAAATCGGCTGGGATCAAGCGCAGGAAGTGACTGACTTAATACAATCCCAGGAGGGCTTTTCTGTACCGTCAATCATTCATGATTTGGCTGGGAGAAGCAGGGGCATTTACGCCGCAAAGCTACAGGAATAAAGGAGCTTACACATGAAAAAATTCTTGAAAAAATTTGCTGAATTTGCGTTTCGGGGTAACATGCTCGATTTGGCAGTTGGTATGATGATTGGTTCTGCCTTTTCAAAAATTGTAACCTCTTTGGTCAATGATTTATTTATGCCGGTAATTAGTATTTTTACCGGAAAAGTGGATTTCAGCAATTGGTTTATTGCATTGGACGGGAAGGAATATGATACGCTGCGGGCGGCTCAGGAGGCAGGGGCGCCTTGCGTCACATACGGCAGCTTTCTTTCTTCTTTATTTGATTTTCTGCTGATGGCATTTATTATCTTTTTGTTTGTCAGCCTAATCGGAAAGTTGAAAAAACCGGAGAAACCGGCAGAAGAACCTCCTGTATGTCCTTATTGTAAAATGGAAATTTCTAAGGATGCAACCAGATGCCCTCATTGCACGTCTGATTTAATTCAGGTGCAGGTAGAGGTGTAAATAAGAGACGCCCTCGATCCTGCGGGGGCTTTCTTTCGTCAGAAAGGATGAGTGTGTAACGATGATTCAATGGTTGTCACGGTGGCAGTATAAATATAAAGGAATCCCAAACTTAATGCGCTATATTGTGATAGGCAGCGCCATCATTTATTTGCTCGGTTTTTTGGGGATCCGTACAGTGGCTCTTTTGGGTTTGGATCCCCAGGCAGTGCTTCATGGGCAAATCTGGCGATTAATTAGCTTTGTATTTTTGTTGCCGGTAGGGAGCATTTTGTTTGCTGCGTTTGCTTTCTATTTTTATTATTTAGTGGGGCAGGCGTTAGAGGAGGAGTGGGGGAGCTTTGTTTTTACGGCGTATTATTTTTGCAACGTCTTGCTCACAGTTCTTATTTCTTTTTTGACCAAAACGACTGTGACCAGTGCGGCCTCTGTGAACCTTTCCTTATTTTTAGCCTTTGGATATTTATATCCGGATTATACGATTTTGCTCTTTATGGTGCTGCCGATCAAAATGAAATATCTTGCCATTTTTTACGGTGTTTACGCCGTATATGAAGCGATTATGCTGCCGACTCTGGGCGCCAAACTGATGGCGCTGGTGGGTGTGCTTACTTTCGTACTGTTTTTCTATCGGGAGCTGTGGCAATGGGCGACAGACCGTTCTGCGGTGAGACAAAACAGAAAGAATTTTCAACGGCGCAGAGGAGATGGCAATTTACGTGTAATCCGCCACCAGTGCGAGGTGTGTAAGAGAACAGAGTTGGATGACCCTCATTTGGAATTTCGTTATTGCTCCGGCTGTGACGGATATCACGAATACTGCTTGGATCATTTGCATAACCATGTGCACATCAAAGAAAAATAGAGGTTGTATCCACGCGCAATTTGTGATATAATAAAGGGTGCGTATTGAAACAAGAGCAAAGGACGTGACAGTTTGGACGGAAATCAGATTGTGATTCAAAAACAAATATTACCGATGATCCCCTTACGTGGGGTGGTAATTTTTCCTTATATGGCGATGCATTTTGATATTGGCAGGAAAAAATCAATTGCTGCTTTGGAGGAGGCCATGGCGCATGATCAGTTGGTTTTTTTTGTGACGCAGCGTTCGGCGGAGACAGAGCAGCCCGGCGATCAGGACTTATTCTCCGTAGGAACAGTGGCACGAATTAAGCAAATGCTAAAGCTCCCGGGAGATGGCGTCCGTGTACTGGCAGAAGGAGAATTTCGCGGAAGGCTTTCCCGTGTGTTTGACACTGATCGGTTTACTGCCTGTGAGGTGGTTCGTCGGGAGGAACCATACCCCGATTTGGAACCGGAGGAAGCCGAAGCAATGCGCCGTAAGTTAATTGAGATTTATGATGAATATTCCTGTTTAAGCGGGAATGCTTCCGAAGAGATGCTGAACAATGTGAAGAGGATTGATGATCCCGATCGGTTGACCGATGTGATTGCTTCCGGTGTGTCTTTAAAAATAGAAGATAAGCAGCGGTTGCTTCAGGAATTTGAACCGAACCACAGGATTGTTTTGTTGACGACCATGCTGCTGCATGAAATTCAGATCATGCACGTAGAAAGCAAAATCAGTCAGAGAGTAAAGCGGCAGATGGATCGTAATCAGCGGGATTATTTTTTGCGGGAGCAGATGAAGGCCATTCGCAAAGAATTGGGTGAGGATGACGCAGAAGAGATAGAACAGTATCGGGAGCAATTTCGCCAATTGGGGTTGGCGGGAGCGGCAGAAGAACAGCTGGAAAAAGAATTGAACCGGCTGGAAAAAATGCCCGCTATGTCTCAGGAAGCATCGGTGATTCGCTCTTATCTTGATTTGATTTGTGATTTACCGTGGAACCGCTCCTCTAAGGAAACCCTTGATTTGAACCGAGCGGAAAAAATATTAGAACGGGAACACTATGGCTTAAAGGCGGTTAAGGAACGAATTTTAGAGTTTCTTGCAGTGAAAAAGCTGACCGGATCTTTAGGCGGACCGGTGCTTTGTCTGGTGGGTCCTCCAGGAGTCGGAAAAACTTCCATTGCCAAATCCATAGCAAAAGCGATGGGGCGGGAGTATGTGAGAGTGTCTTTAGGGGGCGTTCGGGACGAAGCGGATATTCGCGGACACCGAAAAACCTACATCGGCGCCATGCCGGGGCGGTTAATCCAGGCGGTACGTCAGGCCGGAACGAATAACCCTTTGATTTTGTTGGATGAAATTGATAAAATGAGTCATGATTTTCGCGGTGATCCGGCATCAGCATTGCTGGAGCTGTTAGATCGGGAGCAAAATAAAGAATTTCGGGATCATTATGTGGAGCTTCCGTTTGATTTTTCAAAGGCACTTTTTTTGACGACTGCCAATCAGTTGGATACGGTACCTGCACCGCTGTTGGATCGGATGGAGATTATTGAAATTTCAGGCTATACCGATTATGAGAAAAAAATGATTGCGGAGCAATATCTGATTCCACGTCAACGAACGGAAAACGGACTTACCGGCCGTCAAATTACTTTTGAAAAGGGCGTTATTTCAGAAATGATACACGGTTATACCAGAGAAG
Source organism: uncultured Clostridia bacterium (assembly GCA_934489915.1). Classification (GTDB taxonomy): domain Bacteria; phylum Bacillota; class Clostridia; order HGM11514; family HGM11514; genus SIG438. Next base: position 6,558 of record CAKSSZ010000088.1, read on the forward strand.
CGGGCGTGCGTAAATTAGAGCAGCAGATCGGGACGGTATGCCGC
>CAKSSZ010000089.1 GCA_934489915.1 uncultured Clostridia bacterium
GTATATGACCAGGTTGTGGAGCTGAATCTGTCTGAAATTCAGCCGGCTGCTGCCTGCCCCCATTCGCCGGACAATGTGAAGTCGGTCAAGGAGATCGGCGCGATGAAAATCGATCAGGTTTGCATCGGCTCCTGCACCAACAGCTCTTTGCAGGATATGATGAAGGTGGCGTATATTTTAAAAGGAAAAACGGTGCATCCGGATGTTTCCTTGTCTATCGCCCCCGGCTCCAAGCAGGTGCTGCATATGCTGGCGGAAAACGGAGCCCTGGGCATTCTGATTGACGCCGGCGCAAGAATTCTGGAAAGCGCCTGCGGTCCTTGTATCGGGATGGGGCAGTCTCCCAACTCCAAAGGGATTTCCCTGCGTACCTTTAACCGGAATTTTGAAGGCCGCTCCGGTACCAAGGACGGGCAGATTTACCTGGTCTCTCCGGAGACTGCCGCAGTTTCTGCAATTGCAGGCGTGCTGACCGACCCGACCACCCTGGGCGAGATGCCGGATTTCCCGCTGCCGGAGAAGTTCCAAATTCACGATAACATGATTGTTCCGCCGGTGTCAGAGGCGAACATGGAAAGCGTTACGGTTTTGAGAGGGCCGAATATTAAACCCTTCCCGGAAACGCACCCCCTGGCAGAGGAGCTTTCCTGCCCCTGCTCTCTGAAGGTGGGAGACAATATTACCACGGATCATATTATGCCCGCCGGGGCGAAGATTTTACCCCTGCGTTCCAACATTCCCGCCATTTCTCAGCACTGCTTTACGGTGTGTGATCCTGGTTTCCCGGCACGTGCCAAGGAGCTGGGGCAAAGCGTGATTGTTGGGGGCGCCAACTATGGGCAGGGCTCCTCCCGGGAGCATGCGGCATTGGCGCCGCTGTACCTGGGCGTCAAAGCGGTTTTGGTAAAATCCTTTGCCCGGATTCACCGCTCCAATTTGATCAATGCAGGTATTTTGCCCTTGACCTTTGAAAACGAGGCGGATTATGAGCTGATTGCCCAAGGGGATCAGCTGACGCTTTCAGACATTCATACCGCTCTGGAAAAAGACGGCCGTGTGACCGTCCGCAATCAAACGACCGGCAAGGAGATTCCCTGCCTGTGCGAATTGAGCGATCGGGCGAAGGCGATTTTGCTTGCTGGCGGACTGCTCAACTATACCAAAGAACAGCTGCAATAGAAAGGACGGGATCGGATCATGGAAAAAATTCAAATGAAAACTCCCCTGGTGGAGATGGACGGCGACGAGATGACCAGAGTCATCTGGAAGATGATTAAGGATATTTTATTAACTCCTTACGTGGACTTGAAAACAGAGTATTACGACCTTGGTCTGGAATACCGGAATGAGACGGACGATCAGGTAACGGTAGATTCCGCTATGGCGACGAAAAAATACGGCGTGGCAGTGAAATGCGCCACCATTACGCCCAACGCAGCCCGGATGACCGAATATGATTTAAAAGAAATGTGGAAATCCCCCAACGGTACCATCCGTGCCATTCTGGACGGAACAGTGTTCCGCACCCCCATTATTGTAAAGGGGATCACGCCTTATATTCCTACCTGGACAAAGCCCATGACCATTGCCCGTCACGCTTATGGGGATGTGTATAAAAACACGGAAATGCAGGTCAAGCAAGGCAGCAAATGCGAGCTGGTCTGCACTGACGCAGACGGGAAGGAAACCCGTCAGCTGATTTATGATTTTGCCGACTCGGACGGGATTGTGCAGGGAATGCACAATAAGGACAAGTCCATTGCCAGCTTTGCCAGAAGCTGCTTTAACTATGCCCTGGATCTGAAAAAAAGCGTTTGGTTTGCAACGAAGGATACCATCTCCAAGCAATATGACCATCGGTTTAAGGATATTTTTGCGGAAATATTTGAACAGGAATATCGGGAAAAATTTGACGCCGCAGGGATCGAGTATTTTTATACCCTGATTGACGACGCAGTAGCGAGAGTGATTCGTTCGGACGGGGATTTTATCTGGGCTTGCAAAAATTATGACGGCGATGTGATGAGCGATATGGTCGCCACCGCATACGGCAGCCTTGCCATGATGACCTCCGTGCTGGTATCTCCGGACGGGGTGTATGAATATGAGGCGGCGCACGGCACGGTGCAGCGGCATTATTATAAGCATTTAAAAGGGGAAGAGACCTCTACCAACAGCGTGGCAACCCTGTTTGCATGGACAGGGGCGCTGCGCAAGCGGGGCGAGCTGGACGGTACCCCTCAGCTGTGCCGCTTTGCGGATTTGCTGGAGCAGGCAACCCTGCAAACCATTGAGGACGGAGTAATGACCGGGGATCTGGCATTGCTGTCTACCCTGCCCCATAAGAAAAAGGTAACTACGGAAGCGTTTCTGCGGGGGATTGACCGTCGGCTGCAAGGCTTGCTGGCATAGGAACGTTTTGTGATACGAGCAGTGGGAGCTGCGGCGAAATGATTTCATTTTGCCGCAGCTCTTTTTTGCATATTTGCTTGACAAAAGGGGAAAAATGGAGTATAATATGAGAGTAATTCTCAAATTGGAGGAAACGAACTTGGCGTATCAGACGAAGCAAAAAAAGGCGCTGCTGGATTTTTTGCAGGAGCATAGAAGCGAGCAGCTGACCATTGAAGAAATTGCAAAACAGCTGCCGGAGGACTTGGGGAAAAGCACCCTGTACCGGCTAATGGGGCAGCTGACCGATCAAGGGGAGGTGCTGCGCTTTCGGGGCGGCAACCAAAAATCGGTGCGGTATCAGCTGGTGAATCGGGAGGATGGCTGCGGGGAGCATTTTCATATGCAGTGCGTCCGCTGCGGCACGCTGTTTCACCTGCACTGCGATTATATGGCAGGCTTGGGCGACCATATGGGGAGCCGGCATGGGTTTGTGATTGACCCGGCGCAGACCATTCTATACGGTACCTGCGGCCGGTGTGCAAAAGGAGAGAAAGCATGAAACGGTTCTGGATATTTTGTGTTATTTGCCTGTGCCTGACCGGGTGCGGCCGGGCAGAGCAGCCGGCGGATGGAGAAAAGCTGCAAATAGTGACCTCCAACTTCCCTCTTTATGACTTTGTGCGCCAGATCGGCGGGGAAGAGGTGGAGGTGCGGCTGCTGCTGCCCCCGGGAACGGAAAGCCATTCCTTTGAACCCACTCCCCAGGACATGATCGCCATCCAAAAGGCGGATTTGTTTTGTTATATCGGAGGGGAATCGGAGGCTTGGGTGTCTGAGCTGCTGAAAGCAGATCGGCAGACCAACGGGCTGGCGCTGCCGTCAGCCGTCCCTGTTTTGGAGGAGGAAACCCGGGAAGGAATGGAGAGCGGCTCCCACCGGGAGCATGAAGCGCATGCCGAGGCGGACGAGCATATCTGGACCTCTCCCGTCAATGCCATTACAATGACCCGGGTCATCTGCGACGCCTTATGTGAAAAGGATCCGGCGCATGAGGAGCTTTATCAAAGCAATCAAAAGGCATATGAGGAACAGTTATTGCAGCTGGACCGAGAATTTCGGGAGACGGTTGCACAAAGCCCTCGGCGGGAAATCATTTTCGGAGATCGTTTCCCCTTTTTATACTTTGTGCGGGAATACGGGCTTTCTTATTATGCGGCGTTTCCCGGGTGTGCCGCTCAGGCGGAGCCGAGTGCCGCAACCCTGGCTTTTTTGATTGATAAGGTGAAGCGGGATCATGTTCCCACCGTGTTTTATCTGGAGCTTTCCAATCAAAGCATTGCCAATGCCGTGGCGGAGGCGGCAGGCGCAAAAACCGCTCTGTTCCACTCCTGTCACAATGTCAGCCGGGAGGAATTCCGGCGGGGAGAAAGCTATCTGTCACTTATGACCCAAAATGTAACTCAGTTGAAGGAGGCGCTGCGCCAATGATCATCCGGTGTGACCATGTGAGTCTGGCATATGAAAAGCAGAAAATTATTCAAGATTTATCCTTTTCCGTGGAGGAAGGGGCATATTTTTGTATTATCGGCGAGAACGGAGCGGGCAAGAGTACGCTGCTGAAAGGCATTGCAGGACTGCTGAAGCCCGTGGAGGGGAAAATAATATTCGGGGACGGCCTGCGGCGGGAGGACATGGGTTATTTGCCGCAGCAGTCTCCCTCTCAGAGATCCTTTCCGGCATCGGTACGGGAGATTGTGATGTCGGGGTGCTTAAACCGCAGAGGGCTTCGTCCCTTTTTCAGCAAGGCAGAGAAAAAGCGGGCGTCAGACGCCATGGAACGGCTGGAGCTGACCTCGTTGCAAAATCGCTGCTATCGGGAGCTGTCCGGCGGTCAGCAGCAGCGGGTGTTGTTGGCACGGGCGCTGTGCGCTGCTTCCAAAGCGCTGCTGCTGGATGAGCCTACAGCCGGTCTGGATCCGATCGTAACGGCGGAGCTTTATGAGATCATCGCCCGGCTGAACCGTGAGGACGGGATGACCGTTTTGATGGTGACGCATGACATCCCCGCCTCCATGTCCTATGCGAGCCATATTTTATCCATTGAAAAAGAGGGCGTCAGCTTTTGCGGAACCAAGGCTGATTATTGCCGGAAACAGGAGGGGTGATCCCATGAGCGTGTTTGTTGAAATGCTTTCCTATCCCTTTTTACAGCGTGCCTTACTGGCAGGGTTTTTTCTTTCCCTGTGTGCGGCGCTGCTGGGCGTCAGCCTGGTATTAAAGCGGTTTGCCATGATTGGGGATGGGCTGTCCCATGTGGGGTTCGGCGCATTGGCAGTGGCGACTGCGGCGGGGCTTTCCCCCATGGCGGTGACCATCCCGGCGGTTTTGCTGGCGGCGGTACTGCTGCTGCGGCTGAACCATTCCCGCAGTCTGCAAGGGGACAGCGCCATTGCGCTGCTTTCCACCGGTTCGCTTGCGTTGGGGGTGTTGGTTGTGTCCCTGACCTCCGGCATGAATACGGATGTGACCAATTACCTATTCGGCAGCATTCTGGCTATGAGCTGGGCAGACGTAGCCTTGAGCATGGGGCTGAGCCTTTGCTGCCTGCTGTTGTACTTTTTGTTTTATGATGAGATTTTTGCAGTGACCTTTGATGAGAATTTTGCCCGGGCAACCGGGGTTCCGGCAGAGGGATACCATCTTTTGATTGCTTGCCTGACTGCCGTTACCGTGGTGCTGGGGATGCGGATGATGGGGGCACTGCTGATTTCTGCCTGCATGATTTTCCCGGCGCTGACGGCAATGCGCTTATGCAAAACCTTTCGGTCGGTTACGGTTTGCTCTGTGCTGGTTTCGGTCGTTTCCTTCTTTACCGGGCTGGTGCTGTCCTATCGGTATGCCATTCCTACCGGCGCAGGGATTGTGATGGTAAGCGTAGGGTTCTTTTTTCTGTTTTCTCTGGCGGGGCTTTTGTGTAAGCGGAGAGGATAGTCAGGATTAACAAAAAAGTGCTCGGATCTTAGGATCCGAGCGCTTTTTATGAAATCAGAAGGATTTTTTTAAAACAGATTGGGCATAAAAAACAGAGAGAAACGCAATGGTGGAAAAGTAGAGAAAAGCCAATAAAAACAGGGAAAGCATCGGCAGTGCGTAAACCGCCCAGGAAATCAGAAACACGGCGGCCAATATTAACAAATTGCCGTAAATATGCCCCAACGCCAGCAAAAAGGCGTTTTTGTACAAATCCAGAACCGTGTATTGATAGGAAACCATCAGCGGGTACAGGTACAGCTGCATCATGGCAAACACAATGGCGATAATACCCAGCAGCCCCAGTACAATCATGCTGAATACCGAGGGACGGGTGTAAAGCAGCAGCCCGTCAATCCCCAGCAGGATCCATAAAAACAGGTTGATCAGCCAAACCAGAAAGCCCTGCTTGAAGTTGCGCTTCATTGCTTTTTTAAAATCCGCCCATAAAAACACAGGCTTTTCTTCGGAAAAATTCTGCAAAATACCGGTCATCCCTGCGGTGGCGGGGCCGATGGTAAAAATCGGAATGCAGCAGACAAGAAAAATCAGGTTCAGCTGCATAAGGGAAAAAAATTTACGGAAATAAAGTTCAAAAAACCGAAAAAAAGGTTTCTTTTTAGGGGCGTTCGGGTCGATTCCCTTTCCCGAACGGTTATAATTGATCCAACGAAACATAACCACTCTCTCCATTCTGCCGGTTTCAAACATATTTTATTGTTATTATACCACATTTTTTGTGCAGCGGTCAATTCTTTTTCCTGTTTTCTTTGCATTTTCGGAATTTTTTTGGCTTTTTCCGGAAAACAGGTGTAAAACTCTTGACTTTCGCCCATTCTTTATATTATAATAAGTAGATATAGGATAGTTTGAGAATAATGGAGAATGACTATGATTACAAGCAAGCAAAGAGCTTATTTAAGAGAATTGGCAAACCCCATTTCCCCCATTTTTCAGGTGGGTAAGGGGGGCGTAGGGGACGCACTGCGCAAGCAGGTGTTTGACGCATTAGAGGCACGGGAGCTGATTAAGATTCATGTGCTGCCCAACTGCGACCTGTCTGCGGCGGAGGTATGCCGGACGCTGTGTGACGG